>JALRDM010000345.1 GCA_023262195.1 Salibacteraceae bacterium
CAAAAAATTGGGTTGGGTTGGCAGTTTACTCCGAGCATTGGCACTTCCGTTTATGCTGTAGCCAATTTTGTGAATGGCGAACAACTGGCCAGTTTGAACATCGAGCGCGGAACCGTTTTTACATCTGAGCTTGGGGATACCCTCATCGGTGATTTTTTTGCGTCCTATGCCCAAAGCGATACGGGAAGTGTTGGTTTTGCCAGTCCAAACGGTAGCGGATTTTCAGTTGATTTTGGAATGAGTACGAGGCTCTCGGCTGGTAATTCAGAGTGGGATCTTTCCTTTGATGTGGTTGATCTTGGCAGAGTTTTCTGGCAACCAAGAACCATTGTTTCTGAAATAGACACTTTGGTAAACTGGACGGGTGTGGGGCTCCCGGAAGTTGATGAGATTGATGACACCTTTACTAAAAACCTTTCGGATAGTCTCTCGGGCAGTGTAAACGGGCTGATCGGCAAAAGTCGATACCAAAACTGGTTTCCAGGTGCGTTTCATGCGCAGATATTGCAATCACGACCGCAAGGAGCGGAGTGGGGTGGAGGAGCGGTGGTTCGCTGGTATGCGGGTTATAATCCTTTTGCCTATTTGCTTGGAGGATATCAGTTCAATAAGTTTATTGATTGCCATGCGGTGTTAGGTTATGGTGGATTTGGTGATGTGCAATTTGGTCTTCAGGCAAAAGCGATGTTTGACCATTTGCAGGCAGGACTTTCTATGCAAAATCTGGAGGGTTGGATTTTGCCTAAATCTCATTTAGGTGCCAGTGGCCGATTATCTATTCAATATTTGTTTTGATGAAGACACTGTCCATCATATTCGTGTTATCGCTTACCTGCGTGCTAGCTAGGGCACAGGATACCATCACATATCTCTTTTTTGGAAGTGAGTTTGATGAAAATGCCGTCAAGGCTTTTGAATCCGATTCTGGTTATCATTTTTTTGGGTCAACAGGCGCAAGAGGTCAGTCTGATGTCTATATCGTAGAAATAAATAAGGATCTGTCCAATTCGAAATTTAAGGTTATTGGAACAAGTGCCTTGGAGTTAATGACAGACGTGGTGGCCCTTCCTGGTGATAATTATGTCATATGTAACCAATACTATTCTGGTTTTGGCTCAACTGGTTTTGATGTACAATTGATAGTTCTTAATGATGATCTTGATATTGAAAGGACTACAGTCATTGAAAAAAATGGCTCAGATAAACCGATTCAGATATTTTATGAAAATGAGTTTATCTATTTATTATCTGAAGCTTTAGAGGAAGAATCGAGTTCAGACAGATTTCAAATATCAGTCTTCGATTCACTGTTGAACCGAATAAATATTTTTTCGATTCAATCGAGCGACTCAATTCTCAACTTAACTATTTCGGTCGATTCCTTCATATATGTTGGTGCCACCACTCGCGCTCAGGACTCTTCTCATTCAGATATTTCGATCTTTAAGCTTAATCAAACTGGATTACTGATAAATAGTCAATCCATTGGTTTGAATGATGATGAGCAAGTATCTAGTTTACTTGTTTTAAATGATACGAATCTCCTTGTTACAGGATCATCTAACTCGGTTTATGACGAAGATTTCGACTCCTACATAGCATTGCTAGATACGGACTTGAATTTTCAATGGGAAGAAATCCATGGATGGAATCCGAACGTCAATAACCGAGATGATTTCGGTGTTATGACATTATGGAATCAGGGAAAGTATTTCTTGGGT
>JALRDM010000379.1 GCA_023262195.1 Salibacteraceae bacterium
AATGGAACCGTTACTGGTACCAAAGGCATATACATAGCCTTCATCATCAATTTCAACAAAGTAATTCTGATCTCGAGCCGCAGTTCCATAGTACGTGCCGTTGATCATGTTCGCACCATTCGAATCAAGTTTTACGATAAATGCATCTGCATCACCAATGTGTGTGGTGGTTTCTCCAGTACCAAACAATGGAAAATCCGTGCTGCGCGTTGAGCCCGCGACATATACGAAACCAGAATCACTCACCTTCAAAGCATACGCCACATCTCTGTCGGCACCACCGAGGTAGGTAGACCATAGGAGGCTATCTAGATTGGGAGTCGTTTTAAACACTACCCCGTCTTGATCACCAGCAAGTGTGTCTTGTAGAACGCCAGCTGTGGTCGGAAAATTTGGTGATCGAGAAAAGCTTGCCACATAAATATTATCCAATGAATCCACTACAACTTCGCCTCGGTAATCGTCAGCATAATAGACGATTTGATTATTCACACCATCGCCATTGGAACCTCCCACATACGTGCTGCCAATAAGCTGCGACCCATCACTTGAGAGTACCGTAAGCACCACATCTTTTCCACCACCATGTGTAGAATCTATCGCTCCAGGTGAAAATGGATAATCTGCTGAATTTGAGCTACCTAAAATAATGATATGATCCGATGAATTCGCAACCATTGAGTGCGGCAAATCCACTCCATTGCCTCCAATATAGGTGGCGTAAATTAACTCCGAACCGTCAGTATTGTATTTACTCAAACACATATCCACAGGAGCGCCATTAAAGGTAGATTGAAACGAACCCGTGTCCACCGGATAACCAGCTCCAAAACATCGTCCTGCGGAGTAAATCTGCCCCGCTTCATTAAATGTTGCAGTGTGACCAAATGAATTTGAAGTTGACCCAGAATTTGTCGAAGCAATAATGGTCGGATCAATATAGATTGGATACGCCTTATCGTATTTTCTTAGAATAAATGACACCTTTGAACCCTGAACTCTAAACCGAGCGTCTACGACCTCTTCCACCCCATTAATGGTCTGAAAAACCCGAAGCCTGCGTTCCCAAACATCACCTACACTGGTTTTGATTAGAAGGTCACCGTCTTTTACGGTCAACCCGCGATGCCCATCAATTCGTAATCGAATTACGGAAGGATCACTTCCCGGATGCACAATATAAGTCGATTTGGGGTTTCGCCCGTCCATTTCGTAGACCACATCAACGCCTTTATAAACTTCTTTCTGCACGACCTTGGAATACGCATGCACATGACTGGCCCAATGTCTGGGATTATTACCGATGAAATAATTGGAGTAAGGTGTGCTTTTCCCGTGCTGCTCCACCGAATTTACTGCCTTGCCATCCACAAATCGCATTTTAATTACGTGGCCTGGAACTTCGATAGCCGAGTCATTTTCATGTAAATGATGTATTGCCTCGTGGCGAGCGTCATCGTTCCACATTCTCAAACTCCAACCCTCTCGATCAAGCCAGAGTGATCCATGACTCATATCCAACTTATGCGTCACGGCATCGTCCCACTGCCCTTTGTTTTCTTGATATCCTGAAACTTGAGCCAACCCCGCATTGAGCATCAATACGAACAACATCGTCAGGCTTAAAAACGGATATGTCCGAGCGGATTTCAATGGTCTTGAATATGTCTCAAAGTTCTCAAAAGTTTTAAACATCGGACGTGCGGCCCTAGAGGCAAATCTATTTTCGCGCCATACCTAGACAATATGGCTAACACGCAAGATTTAGAGCAACTTTCGACACAAATAAGACGAGATATTTTAAGAATGGTGCACGCGGTTTCGAGCGGACACCCCGGAGGCTCGTTAGGATGTGCTGACTTCTTCACCGCGCTCTACGGGTCGGTTATGAAATACGACCCCAAGAAATTCACCATGGATGGTAAAAACGAGGATATTTTCTTTCTCTCAAATGGCCACATTTCACCCGTTTGGTATGCCACACTTGCACGCCATGGTTTTTTTAGTGTGGACGAACTTGAAACATTCCGAAAAATTGATTCCCGCCTCCAAGGACACCCCACTACGGCCGAAGATCTTCCCGGGGTTAGAATGGCCTCTGGATCGCTGGGCCAAGGCTTAAGTGTAGCCATTGGTGCTGCCCTAGCTAAAAAGCTAAACAACGACCCCCATACCGTATACAGCCTTCATGGCGATGGTGAGTTACAGGAGGGTCAATGCTGGGAAGCTGCCATGGCAGCTCCACATCTTAAGGCGGACAATCTTATCGCTACCATTGATTACAACAACAGACAGATTGATGGAGACGTTTCCAACGTAATGTCTTTGGGCGATCTTAAGGCCAAATGGGAGGCATTCGGATGGACAACCCTCGAGATGGATGGAAACGACATGCAAACGGTCTTAAACACGCTCAGTGTCGCAAAATCACATTGTGGCAAAGGCAAACCAGTAGTCATCATCATGAAAACAGAAATGGGTGCTGGAGTTGACTTCATGATGGGCACACATAAGTGGCACGGGGTAGCACCAAATGATGAACAATTGGCACAAGCCTTGAATCAGTTGGAAGAAACAATCGGTGATTATTAGCATCTCAGATTCATACAAAAGATTTGGACTTAGCGCAATAGGTTTTGCGCTAATAACCTGCAGCTCCTTGGTGCTGAACGCCCAAGACAAGGAACCGCCATTAACGCGCATCCTGTTCATTTTCGATGCTTCAAACAGCATGAATGGTGTATGGGAGGGTAAGCCAAAAATCGATGTAGCGACCAAGCTTCTAAGCCAAGCACTTGACTCCCTTCGTGGAGCTGAAAATCTACAGATGGGGCTTCGTGTATATGGACACGAAAAGAACTACTTACACGGCCAAGATTGTGATGACACAAAGCTCATGGTACCTATTGGAAACAACAAAGCTGGCGCGATGAAGTCCGCCCTTAAATCACTGAAGCCCAAAGGAACAACACCGATTGCCTCAACCCTTGAAAAAGCTGGTGACGACTTCCTCAAATGCCCAACAAACGATTGCAGAAACATCATCATTCTCATCACCGATGGCATCGAAGAATGCAATGGTGATCCTTGCGCAGTTTCCATGGCCTTGCAGAAAAAGGGAATTATTTTAAAGCCGTTTGTGATAGGTATTGGTCTAGATTTGGAATTTCGAGAATCATTTGAATGCATGGGATCGTTTTACGATG
Organism: Salibacteraceae bacterium; assembly: GCA_023262195.1. Lineage (GTDB taxonomy): Bacteria > Bacteroidota > Bacteroidia > Flavobacteriales_G > Salibacteraceae > SHAN690. Next base: position 3,207 of record JALRDM010000379.1, read on the forward strand.
CCTACAATGAAAAAAGTTTCTCTAATGCCTTAGGTGTAGTGATATCTCAAGCGCTAAACAACACCACTGCCACCGTTAACCTACTCGACATCAACGACAATCCAACAGAGACCAACGTTAACATGACGTTCTACAATCGCAACAATGGCGAAATGATTTACAATTTGGTGCACACCATGAACAACCGAGGCAATCCAGATACACTCCAGATTGACCCGGTTTACACGTATCGTATTGTGGCGCATACGATTCCGCCAAGAATCAAAGACAGCGCTAGTATTACCCCGGGAACCCACACCACCATTGGAATACCTACACCTCAGGGCTCACTAGAGTTTCGAATGCAAGGCGTAAACCCCGAGGCTAATAAGCTTCAAATCATTGTTCGAAAAGCAGGCGAAATGCAAACCTTGCACGTCCAAAGTTTTGCTGAAATTCAGAAGTACATCGTGGGCAAATACGATCTAGAGATATTAACTCTTCCTCGCACCTATATCGAGGATGTGGAAATATCCCAAAGCCACACCACCACGATACAGATCCCACAACCGGGCGTTGCCACGTTCAGCAAGCTCGGACATGGACACACCACCTTGTATCAAATGAAGAAAAACGAACTGGAATTGGTGGCCACATTGAGCACCACTCAAGAACGCGAAACACTGAGCCTAATGCCCGGGCAATATGTTGCCATATATCGTCCCCTAAGCGCGAGAGAAAGCGCTTTCACGGTTGAAAAACATTTTAAAGTAACCAGCGGCACCTCAGTAGCCGTGAGATTGAACCAATAATCAATGATGAACCTAAACGAGATTAACCCTACCGACCAAAAAGATACCCGTAGTGGATTCGGAGCTGCCTTGGCAGAATTGGGCGCTAAAGACCCAAACGTTGTTGCACTCTGTGCCGACCTCACGGGGTCTTTAAAAATGAACGTGTTTGCCGATGCATATCCCGATCGATTCTTTCAAACCGGTGTGGCAGAGGCAAACATGATTGGTATGGCCGCAGGATTGACCATCGGTGGTAAAACTCCATATACAGGAACTTTTGCCAATTTTAGTACTGGTCGGGTGTACGATCAAATTCGTCAATCCATCGCCTACTCGAAGAAGAACGTAAAGATTTGCGCATCGCACGCTGGACTTACCCTTGGTGAAGATGGCGCCACCCATCAAATCCTCGAAGATATTGGCCTCATGCGCATGCTACCCAATATGTGCGTCATAAACCCGTGCGATTATTGGCAAACCTATAATGCAACCCTTGCCATTAATGATTGGGACGGACCTGTTTACTTAAGATTTGGCCGACCTAAATGGCCCATGTTTACCTCCAAAGATCAGCCGTTTGAAATTGGAAAAGCATGGAAAATTAGTGATGGATCTGACGTTACAATTATTGCAACCGGCCACATGGTTTGGTACGCAATTCAAGCGGCAAAAAACCTTCAAAACCAAGGATTTAGTTGCGATGTGTTAAACATACACACAATCAAACCAATTGACGAACAAGCAATACTAGAATCGGTATCAAAAACGAAGTGTGTAGTTACTGCTGAAGAGCATAACCGACATGGTGGATTGGGTGATGCGGTTGCACAAGTGCTGTCGATGAACTTACCAACCCCGCATGAATATGTGGCGGTGAACGACACCTTTGGTGAAAGTGGAAAACCCGTGGATCTGCTTAAGAAATATGGTCTTGATGTAAGTGATATCGAAGCGGCTGCCAAAAAAGCCATCGAGAGAAAGTAGAAACCTTCGGAGGTTAAGAAACACCATGGCGAAAAAGAAGCGCATCATTGAGGGAGTTGATATCGTAGATATTGGGGCCAAAGGAATGGTGATTGGCAAGAAAGACGGTATTGCCTATTTGACCAAGGATGCCGTTCCTGGAGACACGGTGACCATTGAGTCTCGCAGAAAAAAGAAAGGCATGCCCTTTGGCATGGTTATCGAAATCACCAAGAAGTCTGATTTAAGAGTTGAGCCAGTATGTGCGCATTTCGACCATTGTGGTGGGTGCAGCTGGCAAAACTTAGATTACCAAGACCAAATTCGGTTTAAGGAACAACGCGTTTTTGAACAGATAAGGCGTATCGCTGGAATCAACGACTTCGAAAAGCGTCCGATACTTGGGTCATCCAACATTTATGAGTATCGAAATAAGCTTGAGTTCACCTTTGTGGAAAGCCGATGGTTGACGCCAGAAGAAATCTCGAGTGCTGACGAAATTGAGGATCGTAGAGCGATTGGCTTTCACGTTCCCGGGCGATTTGATTGGGTGCTGCACGTGGATGAATGCCACCTGCTGGACAAGGCACACAATGAGATGCGCAACTACCTGCATACAAAAGCTAAGCTGTTAGAAGTACCATTCTACCATCCTAGAGATAAACACGGCATCCTGCGCAATGTGCTCTTCAGGACAAACAAAGCGGGCGATTGGATGGTGCTGCTCGTGGTAAGTGAGCACAACGATCAGATAAAGAACCTCACTACCCTATTTCTGGAGCATTTCCCAAAGACAAAATCCTTTTGGGTCATTACCAACGACAAGGTCAACGACAGCTTTAGCGACTGCCCTGCTGAGCTTGTATATGGGGACGAGCACCTTATAGAGCGTTTCACCCGAATTGATGGTTCTGAGGTAAAGTACCTCATCGGGCCCAAGAGTTTTTTTCAGACCAACACACATCAAGCAGAACGACTGTATGAAATCGTGGCTACATTGGCCGATATAAACTCAGGCGATGTCGTCTATGACCTTTATACCGGAACGGGCTCTATTGCGCTTTATACAGCCCATAAAGCAAAAAAGGTGGTTGGGATTGAATACGTACCCGAAGCCATTGAAGACGCTAAGAAAAATGCAGCTCTGAATGACATGGATAACACCGCATTCTTTGCTGGAGATATGAAAGAGGTTTTGGTTGACTCGTTTATTGAAGCACATGGCCGACCTGATGTGTTGATCACCGACCCACCCAGAGCCGGCATGCACGCGGACGTAATTGATTGCATCTTAAGAGCCGAACCCAAACGCATTGTGTACGTGAGCTGCGATCCTGCCACTCAGGCGCGTGATCTTGCGCTGTTAAGCTCTAAATACACGCTAAAAGCCGCTCAACCCGTAGATATATTTCCGCACACGAGTCATGTGGAGAACGTGGCATTGTTAGAGTTAAAATCTTAAGAAGATGACAACTATATCATGAACTCAGCAATTAAAATAGGACTCACAACACTCGGATTAATCCTAGTATCGCTATTGTTCTCGGGCTTCGTTCTAAATATTTCGTCAGAAACTTATAGGAAAATATGGTGGTTGGCTCTTTTTATTTCGATACTATTCTATGGGTTTTTAATTAGAATTATATGGAAAAAAGAACAATCAAAAGAATCAAGGAACACACATATCGCTTACAGTTTAATGTTTATGCCCTACAGCATATATTATATCTGGACTAAGCTCTAATCCAACACCACATCAAAACCCATTCTGAACCAGCGTCCCGGCATGGGAGCGTTTCCTGCTTCGGTGTAGGTGGTATTCAATGCATTGAGCACGTCAAACCACACTCCATAGTTTTCCTTGGCATATCCCACGCGCGCATCGATTAACCAATAATCCACCAAGGTCTCGCGGTCGAGGTAACGCGCGGTAAACGAAAGTTTAAAATCGTTCAAAAAGCTCACCGAGGTTTGCCCCACCACTTGGTGATTGAGGTTGGTGAGTGCATACCGTGATATACTCGCATCGCTTGCCACACTTTCCATATCCAACCAAGTATAGCCCACATTGGCTTGATCTAGTATAATCCATTCCGCGATCTTGTATTTAAGTCGCAGCGTATAATTAAACTCAACACCAAGTGTAGATACAGCTTCATAATTCTGAGGCTGCCATGGCACGGTAACCGAATCTCGCACCCAGTCAATAAGATCGGTAGATTGTTGATTGAAGGCACTCAACTGAAAGAATTGATTCGCCACGTTGAGCTTCCCTCCTATTTCAAAATTGTTGGAGGTTTCTGGTTGGAGGTTAGGATTGCCAAGGTTGGTTGGCCCTACATAGTACAAATCCGTGAATGTTGGCGTACGAAACGACTGACCCCATGAGGCAAAAGCCACAAGATCATCCATGATTTCATAGGTCAACTCAGCCGATGGAAGCACCTGCGTGCCAAACGCATTCGATTGATTCAAATAAAGTCCCGTGTTCAACCCCAGCTTTTCATCCAACATCCAAAGCCTATTCTCAGCAAACACACCTGCATTGTTGCGCACCCATTGCCCAAGATTATTGCTGTTGATGGCCTCCTGCCTAAATTCTAATCCAACACCAAAGGTTCCAATGGCGTAATTGTAAGCACCGTGGAGCTCTGCTCCTCTCACGTCCGTGCGGTGGTTATTTTGAAATATTTCGGGAGCATTTCGAAAGAGTGTGTAGGTATCGAAATTGGTTCGTTGATAAACATTGGCATTGAGCATAAACGCCCCAAAACGCTTTTTATACTGCAGTGCGCCTAAGATGGTCTTCACTTCTTCTTCGCTGGTGGCATCAATCGGAAATGCATAAAATCCACTGGCTCCGAACCTGTTCTGCACAAAACTTCCAATCGCGCCTATCTCACCTACCTTGGTCTTGGTGGTTGATTGGTAAAAAACGCTGGTTTTGTTCAAATCGGTATTGGGTCGATAGCCGGTGCTCTGCATATGATCCACGCCAACCATATGTCTGCTTTTCTTTGAACCAAGATGCACACCGCCACGGGTTTGAAAGCCACCATAAAACGAGTTTGAAGGCATACTGCCATCCGCCTTTCCGAAGGTTCCGTGCACATCCACCTTGTTTGTCTCATTGGGTTCAGTGATGATGTTGATCACTCCATTAAACGCATTCAACCCGTATCGTGCTGCGGCTGGTCCTTTGATGATCTCAACCTGTTTGATGCTATTGAGGTCGATGCCTAAATTCATATTGTGGTGACCGGTTTGCGGATCATTCACTTTCACGCCATTCAACAAGATCAAAGTCTGATCAAAAGAACCTCCACGAAGGCTTACATCGGCTTGCGCTCCCCACGGACCGCGCTGCTTAAAATCGAGTCCGGCAACGTGTTGCAAGAGTTCATTCACGCTTTGCACAGGTAGCGCTTCAATTTGCTTTTTAGTAAGCACCTGCACATTTCTACCCTCCTCCATTAGAGAGGTTTCAATGCGATTCCCTGAAATCAGCACTTCAGGAAGGCTATCGGTATCTTGGGCGTATAAAAAGTTAGGTATAAGAAAAACCAGTAGGAGTCTTTTCATAGTTCGAACAAGTTGGCCGCGAATATATTTTTATCGGAGACTTATACGTGCTCGAATCCATTCAAAACATTAAGAAGCCGGGTTTAGAGCGCCTCCATTTTCTTCAATAGATCATCGGCTTCTTTGTATTTCTTATCGCCTGCCGTTCGGTCGCGCTGCGATAATGCGTGAGCTTCTCTCATTAGAGACTCATACTTTTTCTGAAGCTTTTCTTTTTCCGAGGTTTTTTTGAATAATCCGAACATGATCCATTGTTTTAGTAATGAAGAAACAAGCGTTTAGCACTTGTGTTCAGCCAACCTAAAATAGAGTCTAGTAAAGAAATCTTAACGGGGTGATGTGTTGATGGCAGGTCTTAATTTGGGTTATTTGCAGCAATGGAAAGGCAAGACATTATCAGCATAACCATTGCAGGTATCCGCATAGATGAACCCATTGTGACGCTCACCGATCTCATGGTATCTGTGGCTTGCGTGATCTTCTTTTGGAAACTTCACAAAAAGGAAAACGCCAATATTTCGGTGAAGCTTTTCAAGTGGTACTTCTTGAGTATGGGTGCTGCCACCTTCTTTGGAGGCATTTTTGGACACGCCTTTTTATACACGGCTGGCATGTATTTAAAACTCCCAGGATGGATTATCAGTATGTGCAGCATCATGTTGATTGAACGGGCCGTAATCAAACATGCAGGCATGATTTGGAGCGAAAAAGTGATTTCTGCATTATCCATTCTAAACATCATCGAATTGATTGTTTTCATGGGCCTTGCCATCTACTACTTGGATTTTTTCTTCGTGGAATTCCACTCGGGTTACGGACTCATGTTTGTAGTGCTAGGGCTCGAAGGATACCTATATCTAAAGACCAAAAATGAAGCAAGCAAGAACATACTGTTCGGAATTGGCCTCGCTGCTATTGCGGCATTGGTTTTCATGAGTAAAGTTGACTTGCAGACGTGGTTTAATCATATTGCCATTAGCCATGTCTTCATGACGGGAGCTGCTTTTTTCTTCTACCAGGGCGCCAGACGTATTGAGCTCAATGAGGGAGTTGGGAGATAGTGAGGAGTGAAGAGTGAAGAGTGAAAAGGCACTAGATATTAGGCTCTAGGTATTAGGCTCAATACTGATAAAGGATAGCTGATAACTGTAGAAAGACGGAAAGACTGCCGACTATCGACTACTGACTATCGACTACTTACAATTAGCTATCAACTAACAGTCAACAGCTTTACATTCGCAGCATGGGTAGCATTGATCTTTTCGGATTTCTCCCGTTTGGTATTCTCGACCTGATAGACATTCTGCTGGTGGCCTTTTTGCTTTATAAGCTCTATGAGCTCGTGCGCGGCACCATTGCAATTCGCATCTTTTTTGGCGTACTTTCCTTCTACTTAATCTGGCTGCTGGTCACTGCATTGCGCATGGAATTGATGAGTCAAATATTTCGGCAATTCATCAACGTTGGAGTCATCGCACTCATCATTGTTTTTCAGCAAGAGATCAGAAGATTTCTCTTGGCCATTGGCAACAGCACATTTATCCAGAATCTAGGCGCAACAGGTGGACTTTGGAAATGGCTTGGAAAGGAAACCAAGGGTAAAATATCCACCAATATTCATGCACTTAGTGAGGCGGTGTATAATTTATCGAAGACAAAAACAGGTGCCCTCATTGTTATACAACGAAGTGCCGACATCCAATCGATTGTTGACACGGGAAAAAAAATGAATGCCGATATGAGTGCTCCGCTAATTGAAAGCATATTTTTTAAAAACAGCCCACTGCATGATGGAGCATTGATAATTCAAAACAACAAACTAAGAGCTGCTTCTTGCAGACTCCCACTATCGAATAGCGAGCGGATGCCGAAAACCTATGGAATGCGCCACAGAGCCGCATTGGGTGTTTCAGAAGAGTCTGACGCAGTGACCATTGTGGTAAGCGAAGAGACTGGTGAGATCACACTTGTGGTCGGTGGTCAATTCTCCGCAAAACCAGACCATCTGAAATTTAAAGAGAGCCTTCAGGGGCTTTTGTCTGAACCTATCTAGATTAAGATTCAGGAGTGGCGTTCATCTGCTCAAACTTCTGCAGCAATTCCTCTTCGGTTAGAGTCAGGTTTTCGATGGCCGCTTTGGCATCGTTTGCCAATTTATGGTTGGGAAACCGGTCGCGTAGTGCTTCGTAAGCCTTTACTGCATTGGCATGATTATCTAGGTGTGCTTCGTAAACAAATCCTTTGAACAGCATGATCTCAGGGAGCTTTTCAAAATCTTGATGATCTTCAATCAGCTTGTCTATAAATCGGATTGAGGCATCAAAATTTCCTACCCCTACGCTCAAGTCTGCCGCTTTGTATAAATAACTTGCCGAATTAGAATCGCTTGGGTTGGAGTTGATGTACATCTGGTATTGTTGAATGAGTCTCTTCGCTTTGTTTGTATTCAATTGGCTAACACGCTTTCCTTTAACTAGATCTTTTTCCAACTCAGCGATGTTTTCTCGCATCATCTCAGGGGTTAACGTTTTTCCATCCTCGTCTCGCTCTGTCTGTTCAATCGTTTGACCGCAACTCACCAACAGGCCAATCATCATTATCGCAGCTATCGTTCTCATCTTTTTGGAAACTTCATTTTGTATTGAACATTGGTTTTGCCTCTAGAAATATCGTTGAGGCGCTTCTTTAGAAATTGCTTTCTCAAAGGATTAAGGTGGTCTGTAAATAGAATTCCTTCTATATGATCGTATTCATGCTGGATTACACGTGCAGCCAGCCCTGTATAAGTCTCTTCTTTCAGTTCAAAGTTTTCATCATAATATTCGATCACCAAATCACGCTGCCGCATCACATCTTCATTGATACCTGGAATGCTCAAACAACCTTCGTTAAACGGCCATTTGTCACCCGATTCTTCTAAAATAATCGGATTGATGAATACTTTTTTCAAATTGCTCAACTGCGCTCTCTCTTCTTCGGTCAGGAAATCATCCTCATCATCGCCTCGTTCGGAAAACGGAGCTGTATCAACAATAAAAACTCGAATGCTTTTTGCAATTTGAGGTGCAGCTAGCCCTACTCCATTTGCATTATACATGGTTTCAAACATGTCTTCAATCAAGTCTTTCAGGCCTGGGTAATCAGATTTGATTTCCTCGGCTTCTTTCTTGAGTATCGGGTCTCCGTATGCTACGATGGGTAAAATCATGCTTAACTCTTCTGATTTAAATACTCCTGCAAAATTAACGTTGCGCTGATCTTATCTATGTTTCCCTTTTTGCTGCGCTCCTTTTTAGAAACACCCGAGCCAATGAGTGTGTCCAAAGCGATTTTACTGGTGAAGCGTTCGTCAAAACGCTCAATTTGCTTTGAAGGAAAAACCTTGCTAAGCTCTGTGATCAGTATTTTAATATTCTGTTCGATTTCTGAATGCTCACCGTTTAGTCGTCTCGGCTCTCCTATAACAATTGTATCAAACCCTTGGTTCCCATCAATCTGCTTCATGGCAACCAATAGTACTTTAGAATCTACCGTTTCCAATCCGTTCGCAATCATACCGAGCGGGTCGCTTATTGCAAGTCCTGTTCGCTTCAATCCAAAGTCAATTGCCAAAACCCTAGCCATTTCGCGAAATTACAGTTTCAGTCATCCACAGAACCAACACACATACCTTACTTTTGGAAAGGAAAAATCAAGCATTTTAATGGCAAAATCTAGGCAAGAATTGGAGGTATTGATCAACCAAGTTTGGGAAGATCGAGACTTATTAGAATCGAAAGATCATGTTGACGCTATCGAACAATGCATCGAGAAAATTGATGGAGGAAACCTACGTTGTGCTGAGCCAACCCAGGGTGGTTGGGTTGTAAACGACTGGGTGAAGAAAGGTGTGATTCTCTATTTCCCCATTCGTAAAATGGAGCGTATAGAGGTTGGACCATTTGAATTCCATGATAAAATGGCACTCAAAACCGATTACGACAAAAAAGGTATACGAGTGGTGCCGCACGCTGTAGCGCGCTATGGTGCTTACATTTCTAAGGGAGTGGTGATGATGCCCTCTTATGTGAATATTGGCGCATACGTAGATGAAGGAACTATGGTCGACACTTGGGCTACCGTTGGAAGCTGCGCTCAGATTGGAAAAAACGTGCACCTCAGCGGTGGTGTGGGTATCGGTGGTGTATTAGAACCCGTACAAGCTGCTCCCGTAATTATTGAAGACAATTGTTTTATTGGGTCGCGATGCATTGTGGTGGAGGGCGTGCATGTGGAAAGCGAAGCCGTATTGGGTGCGAATGTGGTACTCACTAAAAGCACCAAGATTATAGACGTATCGGGTGATGAGCCCAAGGAGTATCGTGGTCGCGTTCCAGCTAGGTCGGTGGTGATCCCTGGCAGCATACCCAAAGAGTTTGCTGCAGGTACTTATCAAGTTCCTTGTGCGTTAATCATCGGTCAGCGCAAGCCAAGCACTGATAAGAAGACTTCCCTGAATGACGTTCTTCGAGATTTTCAAGTGGCTGTTTGACATCACCAACCAACATACTGATTATTCAAACTTCATTTATCGGTGACGTGAT
>JALRDM010000402.1 GCA_023262195.1 Salibacteraceae bacterium
CGACTGGCTACGATGTTGATAACTCTTTGAAATTTGAAGCTGATAATTCTGAATATCTTGTAAGGTCACAAACTCAAGGCAATCAAAAAACTTGGACTTTTAGCACTTGGATTAAAAGAAGTGAAATTTGTGAATCTATACACACCTATGGAGTAGGTGGGCAAAATTATCAAGCATTATTTGGAGCAGGAAGTGCAAGCTCAGATAATAATACTCAATTATCGTTTTATGGAGATGGCTCTAATGACGACTATTTGGTTATGTATTTAGATAATGGTGGCTCAAGATATTTACATGGTGTAGTAGCAAAATCATTTAGAGATACTGCTGCCTGGTATCATATTGTATGGGCTATTGATACAACACAGTCTACCGCAAGTGATAGGTCTAAAGTTTATGTTAATGGGGTTTTACAAACATTAAGTAGTGAAACAGACCCAGTTTTAAATTCATCAACTAGAGTAAGTGATAATAGTGGTAATATAGCTATTGGCTCTATTGGTTATGCTCCGAATCTTTTACTAAATGGTTATTTAGCCGAAACTGTTTTTATTGATGGCTGTGCGAATTGCTTATTTCAAAGTACATTTTCCAATTCTGTATTATGCAGCATACTTTACGGTCCGTGCATCCGATTTTGATTTGCAAGCCATGATCAATGGTTCTCAAACGATCCGAGCCAAACTAAATGAAATCAATGCAAAAGGATTGGATGCAAGTCCGAAAGAAAAAAGTACGTTAACCGTCCTTGAGCTTGCGCTTGAGATGTCCGAGCGGGGTATTCGTATGCAGAAAGTGGACTTATACAAGTCAAAAGCGACGGAGTTTGTGATTGAAGGCAATACATTGATCCCTCCGTTCGATGCGGTACCAGGGCTTGGCACAAACGTTGCCTTACAAATCGTAAAAGCACGTGAAGACGGAGAGTTCTTATCGAAAGAAGATTTAAAGCAACGAGGAAAAGTATCACAAACGATTATAGATTACCTGGATTCATTAGGATGTTTAGAAGGAATGCCTGACGCCAACCAATTGTCACTATTTTAGCTACAATTTGCGTCTGGCCTAGAACTATGGTATTCTAATGATACGAATGTTGTATAACTTTTGCGCAAAGAGTGGGATTTCCCGCTCTTTTCTGTTGTTTAAGGCCAAAAGTGAGGAGGAAATTATGCAAGATATCGTCAAACAAATCGAAGAGATGGTTACACCCATCGTACAAGAAATGAATTTAGAACTCGTGGATGTCGAATATGTAAAAGAAGGTCGCGACTGGTTCCTACGTATATATGTAGATGTTCCTGGTGGTGGTATTGATATCGAGCAGTGCGCACGTGTCAGTGAGCGTGTGAGCGAAATCTTGGATGCCAAAGACCCGATTAAAGAGAACTACTTCTTAGAAGTTTCTTCTCCAGGTGCGGAACGACCACTCAAAAAAGAAGAAGATTTTATTCAAGCAGTTGGCTCTCATGTATTCATTAAGACTTACGAGCCTTTGGATGGACGGAAAGAATTTGAAGGGACACTGACTTCGTATTCAAAAGAAGAAGGTCTATCTGTGGAATATCGAGTGAAAACGAGAAAGTTGAAGATCGTGATTCCTGTAG
>JALRDM010000407.1 GCA_023262195.1 Salibacteraceae bacterium
TCACTGTTGGCATTTGATGACTCATCACGTCCCATATCCTGGCATATGGGACTTGCTAAAGCGGAGTTAGGTGAAGGTGCGCAAGCCAAAGCGTATTTTGAGCAAGCTCGCTCTTCTCATCCATTTCACTCGGATATACACTTTTGGTTGGGTAAGCTGGCATGGAATAATGGCCAATTAAGCGATGCAAGTGACCATATAGAAAATGCCGTCAGATATTCTCCAAGTCATCAACGGGCCCGAGTGTTGCAATCTGCAATCTTTGACAGGGAAGGAAAAAGGAAAAAAGCATTCAACGTTTGGCTACAAGCCGACCACAATGATTTGTCAGATTCATACAAAAGCTTAGGCACCAAGTTGAGCATAGATAGCCTAAACCTCATGGTCGATAACTTTCCTGAACGTAGACTTATGCTAAGCGTATTGGCTTTTAGAAATACGCCACAATGGGCATTTGAAATCATTCACAAAACATCAAAAAACAACCTTTCTTTTCCCACACAAGTGTTGATTGAGGCTTGTTACTATATGTTTGAACATTGCGAAGGAGCTGAATGTGAGGAAGTGGCGCGTATTAAACTGAAATACATACCTGAGCATCAATTGAACCTTCCATCTAAAACCAACAAATAGCAATCAAATGGATTTTTTACCTCCTGATATCGAGGAATACAGCGAACGATTTACCAGCAATGAGCCGCCTCTTTTGACCGAACTGAATCGTTACACGCACAATAACGTGCTGCAACCGCGGATGCTTGCTGGTCACTTGCAAGGCAGAGTGATTGCCATGATGAGCAAGATGATTCAACCGAAATCGGTACTAGAAATCGGTACATACACGGGATATTCTGCGCTATGTTGGGCTGAAGGTTTGGTAGATGGTGGAGTAGTACACACCATTGAAGTTGATGACGAATTAGAACCTAAAATTCGGTCGTTCATAGACCGCTCTGCACATACATCGAGCATTAAACTGCATATTGGGTACGCTCTAGAAGTAATCAATGATCTTGATGTCAAATTCGACATTGTGTACATCGATGCTGATAAGGAGAACTACTCCAATTACTTTGATGCCGTTTTTGACAAATTAGCAACAGGCGGATACATCATTGCTGACAATGTACTTTGGAGTGGCAAGGTCACACAGAACGAGTCAGAAATGGATCACGACACCAAATGCCTCTTCGAGTACGCCAAAAAGATTCAATCGGATCAACGGGTTGAGCAGGTTCTATTTCCAATTCGCGATGGTTTACTTATCGCACGAAAGCTATAGTTCAACGCTAAGATTATTGACCCAATGATTCATAATTCCAACTTTGATTTCCTAGAATCGTTCTAGCTTCGCAACGAATGTTTCTCCATTTCTCTTCAAACTTTTTTCAGCAAATACGGGCTGCATTCATTGACTAGATATGCGATACTCACTATTGATTTTATTGGCACTCATCTTTGGAGCAAATGTCTCGCTAGGCCAAAAAGGCCAAAGTGAAAGCACTTTAAAGTTTGAATTTCTAAACGGCTATTGGTTAGCCACGGTAAAGGCTCAAAATGGGATGGCATCCGAAACGTACAAACTAAAATATTCGAGCAAAGAGTTTTCTCACCTTGAGGTATCTGAGTTTCACGCATACTATAAAGACTATTTACTTGATCGCATATCGATCAGCGTTGACTCTATTCCGCATCCGTTAAATAATGTGTCTTTAGAAATAAATAGTGCCAAGGCTAACGGTCAATTTATTTCTTCAAGACGGGAAACTGCAGGCTCCATTCTTCATGTTAAATCAAACGCTTTTGAAGAATTGGGCAACCACAAGACCAAACTGATAATTGTGGTGGAAGACCAAAAACATGTGGCATGGCTCACCACTGATAATAACTACAGCGCAATAGTTAAGCTCAAGTAGATCGGCTAAGCCTATTCTGGATGGCTTTGGCCATTGATATTGGCGCTTGATCATTTAACCTTAGCCACAATTCAGGCTCGATCAACTCTAACTCTGATACGCACATTTGGTCGGTATTACCCCAAATTACATCCACACGCCCATAAGTCGGTATGGGGTCAACGATGCGGATTGCATTCTGAGCAAATTCTATTTCGCTCACGCTGGCTTCATAGTGAGCCAGGGTGCCACTAAAATCATCTTGCACCCGAAAATCGCCATGCTTCGCATGCTTGATCAAGGAGTGACTGTGCTCCCCATCAAAAAGAACATGGGTCACTTCACCTTTTGTGGTAATGGAGTACTGAAACTCCTGAAGGAGCCACATTTCGTGCTCGTTCAATTCACTAAAAATCGACTCGTAGTTTTTCGCTTCAGCCCGCTTGAAACGATAGGTATGTCTCGCTGCACCGCCTATAGCTGGTTTTAATACAAACTCTTGCCAACCGCTTTGTTCACAATGACCGAATAGGCTTGTCAAACTTTTTTGGGGAATGAATTTGGTGGCTGGAATTCGAATACCATCATTCATCAAATCCTTTAGATACGATTTATGAATATTCCATTTTATGGTGTCTAAAGGATTGATCAGAATGGTATCCTGAGCCGCGCGATTCAGCCAAGGTTCAAATTCATCATAGCGATGAAAATAATCCCAAACTGCTCTTACCACAGCGCACCTCGTTTGGTTTAAATCGAGGGTTGGATCATCCCAATATCTGCGCTCCACGCTCATCCCGAAAGATTTCAATGCTTCGGCAAGCAATTGATCTTCAAGTATTACTTGCTTCACATACCAATCTGGATTCTTTGCTATGAGGAAGTCCTTTTTAGTAAGTATGGTTACGTCTATCATAAATCTTGCGGTCTAACAAGAGATTGTAATGCATTCTACCTCAAATTTGTGGAATGACAAAGTCAGACAAACCTCGGTTTTATATTCCAAATCTGACTCTCGAAGGCGAGCACAGGATATCGGAAGAGGAGTTTCGTCATGCCAAGGTTTTACGCATACAATCTGGGGATGAGGTAAACGCAGTTGATGGGCGTGGCAAACTATACAGCGCCATTATATCCATGTATAAACGAAATGCATCAATTACCATCAAAGACATTGAAGCAGAAGAGGATAAACCAAAAGATGGGATAATACTGGCTGTGGCGCCCACAAAAAACATTGCGCGGTTTGAGTGGATTCTTGAAAAAGCCACAGAACTGGGAGTCATCAACATCATTCCTTTGCTATGTGAGCATTCCGAACGCGATCAACTCAAACCAGAGCGACTCGAAAAAATCATAGTCAGTGCTATGAAACAGTGCAAAAGGCTATGGATACCTGAATTGGCTCCATTGACTGATTTTCAATCGATGCTGAATCATCCGAGTCCCAACAAATTTATTGCGCACTGTGCTAATCAAACCAGACATTCAGCAAATGAGCTCATGAAATCAACGAATTTGGTTTTGATAGGGCCCGAAGGAGATTTTTCGGACAACGAAATTGAACTCGCTATAAATTCAGGATTTAAATCCTTGTCCTTAGGTGCAAACAGATTACGCACAGAAACTGCGGCTATTTCTATTTGTGCTGTCTATCATTTGGCTCACACTTAATTGAGGCGTACCTTCGAATTGGTGAAATTGCTCACATTAGCCATATTGCTCACATTCATAACCTCATCATGGGCACAAGAAATCAAACTGGGCTTGGTTCAATATCAAGGTGGAGGAGATTGGTATGCGAATCTAGATACCTCTTTGCCCAATTTGGCGGCTTTTGCCAATAAAAACTTAGGGACAAAAATTGATGAAGAGCAAGCCATTGTATCCCTTGACGATCCTTCCTTGTATCAATACCCATTCTTACACCTCACAGGTCATGGTAACATTGTGCTATCCGATGCTGAAGTCAATAATTTGAGGAATTACCTCTTGGCGGGAGGTTTCTTGCATATTGATGACAACTATGGGATGGATAAATTCATTCGGCCACAGCTGAAACGCGTTTTTCCCGAGCTCGATCTCGTGGAATTGCCATCGGGTCACCCAATATTTCACCAAACGTTTGATTTTGCTGAGGGCTTGCCAAAAATTCATGAGCATGATAATAATCGGCCGCAAGCCCTAGGCTTGATTAAGGATGGCAAACTTCTATGCTTATATACCTATGAAAGTGATTTGGGAGATGGTTGGGAAGACCCGCGAATTCACAACGATACTCAGGAGAATCACATCGAAGCCCTTCAAATGGGCGCCAATATTTTGGAGTACATTTTTATGAATGCTCAAAAAAATGGATAAGCCAAAAAGCAAGATCGAGCGAGTACGGCAGCAGCTTTACATCATCATATTTGGCACCGATACGCCTGCTGGAAAAAACTTTGATATTGCTTTGCTCTGGGCCATTGTATTGAGCACATTGGCATTGATGCTTGAAAGCGTTAGAGATATCAGCAACGTTTATGGAACCTACCTCTTGTATGCAGAATACTTCTTCACAGGATTATTTACAGTGGAGTTTATCCTGAGACTATGGACATCGCGCAAACCGTGGGGATATGTGTTTAGCTTCTATGGTATTGTGGATTTACTCTCCATTTTGCCTACCTACATCACCATTTTCTTCATCAATTCGCAATTCTTGACCGTAATTCGGATTTTCCGATTGATGCGGGTATTCAGAGTATTAAAATTAGGCCGATCCATGCGCGAGGCTGATTTACTGTGGACCTCTTTGAAAGCGAGCAGGGCAAAAATCGGAGTGTTTTTATTTGCTGTATTCAATATAGCCGTGATCATGGGCACCATCATGTACATAGTAGAAGGAGG
>JALRDM010000028.1 GCA_023262195.1 Salibacteraceae bacterium
ATTTAACGTGCGGCTGTATTCGTATCCCTTGTGCACTCCAGGACTTGGCTGTGCGTATGTGGATGTTTGGTAAATCGGGGTCATAATTGCACCTGTGGCAGAATCGGGTTCTATACCAGCGTGAAGCGCTTTAGTTTCAAACTTGTGATCGTGATTTTGCATAGCTGCGAATGTATAATTCAGCTACTCCAAAGTCGAGAAATCAGACAAATATTGTGAGCGCTGAAAAGAAAATTAACTGAGCTAAAAAGACCGTATAGCCTATGGTTTTGTTCAGATCGATGCGATTAACCTGCCACAAGTAGGAGAGGGCAGCAGATATTACAAACCATGCGATGTAGTTGGTAAGGGGAACCTCTGGATTTTCCCAGGTCCAAAAGTTGACTTTGATGGCTACAGGTTCAATCAACACATCCAAAAGGGTCATCAGAGCGGCAGCAATTAGAATTCGTGAAATCAAACTCGGTCCAATGCGGTTGGCGATCGAGTTGGTTGCATAGAGCAATATGAACCAATTGACTCCAATGATCCAAGGCGTTTGCAATACATGTGGTCCAAGCATGTTGCTATACTCATAGGTGCCAAACGGCCAACCGGTCTGTATACCAATAACTTCTATGCCAAGACCACAGGTATACGTAGCGACAAATACCCACCAATATTTCCAATTATCTTGATTCCAAAGGATAATGCCCAGGGTTAATAGCAGGTTTAGTGGGGTGAGCAATAAAAATTTGGGAGCATCTCCCAGCAAAACACCACCAATACCAATGAGGTGAAAAAGCACTAAAATGAATATGGATATATTGGTCTTATGCTTGGCCATGTGTGATCATTTCAGCCGTAATTTTTGCGCTTAGTAGCGCCAAAGGAATACCGCCACCTGGGTGAACACTTCCACCACAGAAATAGAGATTGTCTAATAGATTTGAGAAATTTGGATGTCTTAAGAATGCCGCCATTTGATCGTTAGAGCTTGTGCCATACAAGGCACCCTGATAGCTCCGAGTATCTTCTTCAATACCTTGTGGAGTCCAAATGCGCTCTTCAACTATCAACTTAGAGACATCGCATTTCAATATGCGATTAATCTTTTTAATAACCCGTGCCTTCAACTTTTGTGTTTCCGAATCCCAGTCCTGACCAGTATGCGATGGTGCGTTGATCATTACAAACCAGTTTTCCCCTCCATCTGGAGCATCTGATGAATTCGTTTTTGATGAAATATTGATGTAGACCGTTGGGTCTTCTGGAAGCTCTTTTTTGTCAAAAATGGATTCGAATTCAGACTTGTAATTATCAGAGAAAAGTATGTTGTGAAGGCCCAGTTCATCAAACGACTTATGAAGGCCCCAATAAAACACCACGGCCGAACTTGATCGCTCTTGATTCAGTTTTTTCTCGGGGGCTTTTAGATTTGGGAGGAGTTTCTTGTAGGTGAAAAATACATCGGCATTGCTGACGACCGTATCCGCTTGAAAAATGTTTCCACCACTTTTAATTCCTGTAGCCTTGCGCTTATTATAAGTGATCTCATCCACCGGTGCATTGAAGTGAAACTTTACGCCCAAGTCTTTCGCTAATCTATGGAGCGAATTTGGAATTTCGATCATTCCTCCTTTCGGAGCGAAGGTTCCAAACCCATGTTCAAACCAAGGAATCACATTGAGTATACCAGATGCTCGGTAAGGGTTAGATCCATTATAGGTGGCAAATCGGTTGAATAATTGTACGAGATGAGGCTCTCCCAATCGAATCTTGTTTGCTCGATTCATGGATTTGAATAGGTCAAACTGGGCAATCTTGAGCATGGACGCGAGCGTTTCTTTGCTCAACCAAGTATCTATTTTGTGTAGCGACTTTTCTAGAAATATCTTCCCACTGTGCTGATAAATATTTTCGGCATAATCGAAGTACTCTTGAATCACTTCGCTTGGTACGCCTAATACTTGTGATGCCTCTTCGGTAAATCTTTTTGGATCGGAATAGCCCTTGAGTTGAGTTCCATCCTCCCAAACATAGCGGCACGCCTCATCCAAATTATCATATTCAAAGTAGTCCTTAGGATGCCTTCCAGCCAGCTCAAAGAGTTCAGTCATATATTGTGGCATGGTAAAGAGCGAAGGACCTCCATCGAATCGGAACCTGCCCAGTTCAAACTGATGCAGCTTACCACCGGGATAGTCATTGGCTTCATACACTTCAACCTCATGGCCTTGAAGCGCTAAACGAATACTGAGGCCGAGTGAACCCACACCCGCACCAACGATGATGGTTTTCATAAGGGACAAAGAAAACATCTATCATACGTAGTTTGTTTTTTTAACGTGCAATCAAGATTAAAATATGCATTCGGGATAGCAATGGCCGCATTGGTCGCCCTAACCATTACGCTGGCTCCAGATCACCCTGTGCTGAAAAAGGATAAGCTTAATACACACGTAATGGAGTCAAATGCCTTGTATTTTAAAAATCTAAGGCAGTTTTACTATGATATTTCTGAGGACGATCGCTCTGGTTATTACATGTATGATCACCCCGATCAGAAAGTTTTCTCGGAGTTGGCACCAAGGCTTAAGATCGTAGATAACTGGAGACAAGATCAGGCCTACATCATTTTTGAAAACACGGACTCTACTACAAGCACCAAAATGCTTAAAATTTATGATGGAGCTGAGAGCAGGGAGTTTGCTCTACAGGATTTGAATGCCATGCAGAGTTTAAACCTCGGAGTATCAATCTTTGAATCTGTTACAAATGACAGTGCAATTTTCACGGTAAAAATCGGCAATGAAAACATGCTTATTTGGAACACCCCAGATCAAAGAAGGGTCGTTAAGACCATATTGAAGGACTATTTTAAGCTGGTGGGTGCGCTGTAAGCTCAGATATTCCTTCATTTGCTTGAAGTGAACAAGAAGCAAAGACAAAAAGCTGATAATCTCTATCTCACGCTTGCAGGACTCTTCATTACTGCATTGGTCGTATGCAATCTCATCGCGAATAAGTTTGTTTCCGTTGATTTAGGATTCTACACGTTCACCCTTTCTGCAGGGGTTTTGCCATATCCCATAACGTTTTTGATTACTGATATCCTGAGTGAAATGTATGGGAGGAAGAAGACAAGTAGGGTGGTTTTGATGGGCTTTGCAGCGCTCTTATTTACCATCTTAATCCTATGGCTAGGGAAGCAGTTCGCTGCAATTGAATCCTCTCCGGTGAGCGACTCGGTTTACAATGCAGCATTCGGAAACTCACAGCGTGTGATTTTCGCCTCCATGACAGCTTATCTTGTTGCACAACTTGTTGATGTGCGGTCATTCCATTTTTGGAAACGCCTCACCAATGGAAAAATGCTTTGGTTGCGAAATAATGCTTCGACCATGCTCTCACAATTGGTGGATACAACCTTAGTAGTTGGGGTGCTCTTCTATGGAAAAGAGAGCTTTGAAACCATGTCTGGGTTCATTATTGATGGTTGGCTATTCAAGGCTTTAGCCGCATTTGTGGATACCATACCCATTTACATCATCGTTTGGATAATCCGAAGACAGTTTAACTTGAAATGGGGCCAGGAGATTAGTTAGTTTTTGGCAACTATACGTTGACTCATGGTTACTTCGTTTATTATCCAGTTTAGAAGATGGCCTCCAGTTTCAAGCTAATCCAACAATATCATGTTGATTTATGCAATATCTGAGACAGAATAAATAAAGGTGCATTAAGTTATTTCAAATGCGAGTTTTACCTTCGCAGCCAGCTATCTATTTAGATTTAATCTAAATAAACGGCAAACATCTGATAACTAAAACTGTTAATGGATTATGATCAAAGTAAGTGAGAGTGCTAAAGCGCAGGCTCAAAAACTGATGCAAGAGCAAAACCTAAGCAATGCGTTCATACGAGTTGGAGTCAAGGGCGGGGGCTGCTCTGGACTAACGTACATTATGGATTTTGATACTGAGCTTAAGGATGAAGACAAGGTCTTTGAAGACAATGGGATTAAGATAGTGGTAGATAAAAAGAGCTTCTTGTATCTCGTGGGTACCGAGCTGAATTACTCAGGTGGTTTGAATGGTAAGGGTTTTGAATTCATTAATCCTAATGCCAACCGCACTTGTGGTTGCGGTGAAAGTTTTTCTATCTAAGATTTATACAGCAAGATTATGGCGTACACGGAAGCAGAATTAGCAGAGGAGCTGAAGAATAAAAAATACGAGTTTGGATTTGTCTCCAACTTTGAGTCAGACAAGGCCCCAAAAGGTTTAAATGAAGATATTATTCGGTTAATCTCCGCTAAAAAAAATGAACCAGAATGGTTGCTCGAGTATCGATTAAACGCCCTGAAGGTCTGGCAAGAAATGGTGGAGCCCGAATGGGCACATATTCATTATCCTAAGGTTGATTTTCAAGATCTACACTACTACTCAGCTCCCAAGACCAAGAAAAGGCTAAACAGCTTAGATGAGCTTGACCCGGAATTGAAGGCCATGTATGATAAGCTTGGTATAAGCACAGAGGAGCAAAAAAGACTGACAGGAGTGGCTGTTGATGTGGTGATTGATAGCGTGAGCGTAGAAACCAGCTTTAAGGAAAAGTTGGCAGAATTGGGAATCATCTTCTGTTCCTTTTCTGAAGCTGTTCAGGCTCATCCGGAGTTGGTAAAGAAATACATGGGAACTGTGGTGCCGACTAATGACAATTTCTATGCGGCACTTAATGCGGCTGTGTTTACAGATGGCTCATTTTGCTATATACCAAAAGGTGTGAGATGCCCAATGGAATTGAGTACGTATTTTAGAATCAATGATGCTCAGACAGGACAATTTGAGCGAACTCTTGTAGTTGCAGATACTGGCAGTTACGTCAGTTACCTCGAAGGCTGCACTGCTCCGATGCGCGATGAAAATCAACTGCACGCTGCGGTAGTGGAACTAATTGCAATGGATGATGCGGAAATAAAATACAGCACAGTTCAGAATTGGTATCCTGGTGATGAACAGGGCAAAGGGGGTATTTACAATTTCGTTACGAAGAGAGGTCTTTGCGAAGGAAGAAATTCGAAAATCAGCTGGACCCAAGTTGAAACGGGTTCAGCCATTACATGGAAATATCCTAGCTGTGTGTTAAAAGGAGATAATTCTGTGGGAGAGTTCTACTCAGTGGCAGTGACCAATAATTATCAGCAAGCAGATACAGGAACCAAAATGGTACACATCGGTAAGAACACCAAAAGCACCATTATCTCTAAGGGTATTTCGGCAGGGAAGAGTAACAACAGCTACCGAGGGCTCGTTAAAATATTGCCGAAAGCCAGTCAAGCCCGAAACTTTAGTCAATGCGATTCGCTACTCTTGGGAAGTGAGTGCGGAGCACACACGTTTCCCTACATAGAGACTCAGAATAGCACAGCCAAGGTAGAACATGAAGCTACGACCTCGAAAATAGGAGAAGATCAGATTTTCTATTGCCTCCAACGCGGAATCGATGAAGAAAAGGCAGTAAGCCTGATCGTAAATGGATACGCAAAAGAGGTACTAAATAAGCTACCCATGGAATTCGCAATCGAAGCACAAAAACTACTGAGTATATCGCTGGAGGGTAGCGTGGGATAGCCAATGACAAACCTTTCTAAATACCACCACCTCGCATGGCTATTGCTCGTGCCTCCTATTTACATTTTTCTATTTGTAAAACTGGGAGTGCCACATATTCGTCTTTGGGATGAAGGTTGGTTTACCGTGCACGCCATTGAGATGTGGCAAAACGGTTCTTGGTTCGTTTCATATTTCAACGGAGAGCCAAGTTTTATATCGTCAAAACCACCATTGCAAACGTGGTTGCAGATTACTTCATTACAATTTTTTGGTATATCCGAGCTTACGTTGCGCTTGCCAAGTGCCATAGCATCTGCAATGTCAGTTTTGCTTATTTATTCTTTCGGAAAACGTAATTATACCACTGAGTTTGGTTTAGTATCAGCTGCAGTATTGCTTACATCGATTGGGTTTATCGGTTTTCACACGTCTAGAGGTGCAGAGGCCGATGCGCTTTTAACTTTAACGCTGATCATTCAAGCGTTCACCTTTTTTGAATTTCTTCAATCTAAAAAGTGGAAGTGGATGGTGGGATTTGCAATAGCCCTGGTCGCTTCGTTTTGGACAAAATCGGTCGCAGGTTTTTTGATGCTGCCAGGCTATTTGATCTATGCATTGATCTTCGATTCATCATCGATTACCTTACTCGCAAAGTCTTGGCAGTTTTATGTATTGCTGGTTGCGATGTTAGTTTTTATTGCAGGTTATGTGGTTATTCGAGAAACCAATCAGCCAGGATATATTTCTATGTTTTTCAAGTCTAATATTGGTCGATATACCAAAAGTGTGGGTCATAGTCATTCATTTAGTTATTATCTAAACAACATGCTTAGGGGCCGATATACATGGTGGTTTGCCTTATTTGTATTGGGAGTAGTGATGGTGTTTATGCAAGATGCAAGAGCAAATTCCCTCGTTGCTTTTACGGCCATCTGTGCAGTTTCTTATTTGCTGGTCATTTCGATTTCAAAATCGAAGTTAGATTGGTATGACATGCCTTTTTACCCAATGGCTTCGATTCCCGTTGCCTTCACCATTAAAACACTCTCAAAAAATTTTATGTCGCGCACAAGGCAGGTATTACTCGTGGCTGTATTGATCCTACCTACATATCACATGTTTTCTCATACACAAGCTATGGCTTTGAATGACG
>JALRDM010000072.1 GCA_023262195.1 Salibacteraceae bacterium
AGCAAAACTTTGCGCTGAATGAATTAACCCTTCACAAAAAGGACACCCAATCTATGATTGTGATTCAGGCCTATGTTGATGGTAAGTTTCTCAACACCTACTGGGCCGATGGTTTAATCATTGCCACACCAACAGGATCAACCGCTTACTCGTTGAGTTGTGGGGGGCCAATTATCTTGCCCAGTTCATCAAATTTTATCATCACTCCTGTGGCACCGCACAATTTGAATGTGCGGCCCGTATTAATTGATCATAACAGTGTAGTCACGCTGAGGGTCGAAAGCCGGAGTCCCCAGATACTTATATCACTTGACTCAAGATCAGAGACTGTTGATACAAATACGGTGATCACGCTATCAAAACACGATTTCGACATCAAACTAATCAGGCTTAAAAGCCATAGTTTCCTTAAAACACTTCGCAGTAAGCTGCATTGGGGATACGATAATCGAAACTGAATATCCTTGAATAACAGGTTCACCAAAGCGTTATATTTGAGGGTTAACATCTTTACGGGGATGAGAAATCTAACACTTGTTTTAACCATATTCGTTTTTGCAGCCATCTTCAACTCTGCCCAAGCCCAGCGTTGGAAGAAGTATCGGCATGAAATTCAGGGAGGCATTGGTGCGACTAGTTTTCTTGGAGAACTCGGGGGTAGTGAGGGCCCAGGAAAAGCCCTTTTTTTAGATGTAGATGGTAGATCTAGCAGATACCTTTTGACCGCTGGATATCGATATAAACTCGAAGAATATGCCAGTGTAAGAGGAAATTTAACCTACGGACGCCTATCTGGTAGTGATGCATTTGCTGGTGATAAGTTTCGTCAAAGCCGAAATTTAAGCTTCAGAAGTCCCCTGATAGAATTAGCCGCTGTTGGAGAAGTTTACTTCATTCGAGAAAAATTAAGCAGTCGCTATAAAGTGCGCGGAATTAAAGGTGTTCTAGGTAGCGGATTGAGTGCTTATGTATATGGTGGACTGGGTGGTTTTTTCTTCAACCCCAGAGCGAAATTTGAGGGCAATGCAGCCTATCCGGGCGATGGTAAATGGTACAGCTTGCGCGAATTAGGTACAGAAGGACAGAATCTTCCTGGAGGTCCAAAGAAGTATCGAAGAATTGGACTAAATATTCCTGTAGGGATAGGAGCAAAATACAACATCAATAGAACCTGGGCCATATCACTCGAATATGGTTTTAGATACACATTCACAGACTACATCGATGATGTAAGTACCCGATATGTGAACCCAGCCTTGCTTGAAGCTCAAGATGGACCTGCAGCAGCATATTTTTCTGATCCTAAAACCACGGTTGATACCGATAATGGTGAGTTCATAATTGGTGAAGGAAGATCTTTAACAGGAGAACAAAGGGGAAATTCAGGGTCAAATGACACTTATATGTTTTTGACGCTTGGGCTCAACTATAAGTTCGTTTCGAAAAAATCGAATCGACCCAAATTCTAGCATATACTATTCTTGAATCTTTCTCGTTTCACCATGGTGAAAATCATTTCAACGGCCATCTTATTTGTGCTTGTTAGCAGTGTCTGTGCTCAGAAATCAGCACAAAGCGATTGGGAAATTGGCCCTACAGCTGGCGTGTGCTGGTATAATGGCGATCTCAACCCAAAAGCATTGTTCAATCGAGACTATTTGAATCGGGCCATGGGGGTATCCATTAGAAAAAATTTAAACCAACGATTTGCCTTGCGTGGTATGTTTAACTACGGCACACTCAGTGCTGACGATGAGCTATCAGCATCAGAGTTTCAAGTAAATCGAAACCTAAATTTTTCATCCCCCATCTATGAATTAGCCAGCACAGTTGAGTTCAACTTTTTTGAATATGATGCACTTATCAATGGCCTAAGATTCAGCCCATATAGCTTTGTCGGCATCGGTGTATTCAGGTTTAATCCCTCAACAGAAATTGAAGGTGGGGTGTACGAACTTCATGAATTGCAAACAGAAAATAAATCATACTCAAAGACCTCGGTAGCCATTCCATTTGGTTTTGGGTTTAAGCTGGCGCTTAGTGACAGACTCATATTTAATGCCGACTGGGGCATGAGACGCACATTTAGCGACTACATAGATGATGTAAGCACCCTATATCCAGAAATGAACGAAATAGACGGTTTATCGCTGAGCCTCAGCGACAGAAGTTTAGAGCAATCTGGACCCAATGGCACCAATTGGGGAACACAAAGAGGCAACGCACAAACGAAGGATTGGTACAACTTCGTCACAGCAGGATTATCAGTTCGAATAGGTCCAAAGAAAGGTTCGTGTAAGCACATTGGTATTTAATACCTTCGCGCGCTTATTTACGTGGCATTGAAGATGGAAAATCTTGAATTAGAACTTGATATTGATCGAATACCCAAACACATTGCAATCATTATGGATGGCAATGGACGATGGGCAAGCCAGAAAGGCAAAGCGAGGATTTTTGGTCATCGCAATGCACTTGAAGCTGTGAAAGATACCACTGAAACTGCCGCGCGAATTGGAGTGAAGCATCTTACACTCTATGCTTTTTCAACTGAAAACTGGAAGAGACCAAGACCCGAGGTTAACGCATTGATGGACCTCTTGGTAACTACCATCAATAAAGAAGTAGACTCATTGAATGAGAGTAACATTCGCCTTCATGCCGTTGGTGATTTAAGCGCGCTTCCGGATGTAACATATAAGGGGCTTTTACGTGGTATTGATATCACAAAAAACAACAAACGCTTGGATTTAAACCTGGCACTAAGCTACAGCTCACGTTGGGAAATCATTGACGCTACCAAAGAGATTGCCAGAAAGATTAAAGCTGGTGAAATTGAACCAGACGATATCAATGAAGAGTTATTTTCTTCTTGCTTATCAACCTTCCCTTTCCCAGATCCAGAGCTCATGATTAGAACTAGTGGTGAGATGAGAATTAGCAATTTTTTACTCTGGCAACTTGCTTATTCTGAGCTCTACTTCCTAGATAAGCTTTGGCCAGACTTTAGAGGTGTTGATCTTATTAAAGCCGTAATTGACTACCAAAAACGAGAGCGCAGATTCGGAATGACTGGTGAACAGGTGAAGTTGTAGAAATGATGAGACTAATAGTAAGCCTTACCATTTTCCTTTGCCTTTTGATCATGCCGCGTGCTTATACCCAAGTAACACTCGGCTCTGGTTCCAAAATATCCTATTCCAATCCTAGAGATTATGAAGTCGCAGGAATTAGTGTTGAAGGAGCTACAAACCTAGATGAAGGTGCAATACGCTTATTATCGGGTCTGGCCGTTGGCGAAACCATAGAAATACCGGGTGAAAAAACCTCAGAAGCCTTAAGAAAACTATGGCGCCAAGACTTATTTAGTGATGTTCAGCTTTTGGTTGATAAGATCGAGGGCAAGAAGATTTACTTGATAATTAAAATCGAAGAAAGGCCAAGGCTAAGCCGCTTTAGTTTCCGTGGTGTTTCAAAATCTGAAGCTGACGACATACGCGAGCGAATCAACTTATACAAGGAGAAGATCGTCACTGAAAACCTCATTGTATCAACCCAACAGAAGGTTTATAAATACTATTCGGAAAAGGGCTTTTTAAATGCAGAAATAGATGTAAGGCAAGAGCCTGATAGTGTTTTCAAAACCAAGGTTAGACTCTACATTGAAGTGGACAAAAAGAAAAAGGTCAAGATTGATGCAATCAATATTGCGGGTAACGGATATTTCACCGACTACCAGATCAGAAGAACCTTTAAGGAAACGAAAGATAGAAGTGTATTCCGTCCATTCCGTGATTTGGACACGCTAGGATTGACCCTTTGGAGCGAGCTTTGGAATGATAGAAAAAGAATGCCCCGCACTTCACTCTACTACCTGTATGACCATATAAAACTTCGAATTTTCAAGTCTTCAAAATACCTTGAAAACAACTTTGAAGATGATAAAAACATCATGGTGGCCAAATACAACACCAAAGGATTTAGAGATGCCAGAGTCCTGTATGATACGGTTTATGCCTCAGGTGATCGCAGTGTTTCCATAGATATGGTGGTTTCTGAAGGTTATCAGTACTATTTCAGAGATGTGAAATGGATTGGGAATACCAAATACACCTCAGCAGAGCTGACGGATAAACTTGGAATAAAAAGAGGAGACGTGTATGATCCTCAGAAGTTAGAATCAAGACTTTACATGGATCAAGCTGGAGGCGACATCAGCTCTCTTTATATGGATAACGGCTACTTATTCTTCCAATTAGAACCTGTTGAAATTCTTGTTGGAGAAGACAGTATTGATTTGGAGATAAGGATGTATGAAGGCGAGCAAGCGCGCATAAATAAGGTTACGGTGTCGGGCAATACCAAAACTAATGACCATGTAGTGATGCGAGAATTATATACCATGCCAGGCCAGCTGTTTAGTCGTGCCGACATTATCAGATCACAACAGCAACTTAACGTACTTGGCTTTTTTGATCCTGAGACAATGGACGTGAGGCCTACACCTGATCCAAACAATGGCACAGTTGACATCGAGTACATCGTCACTGAAAAACCAAACGACCAACTTACCTTGCAAGGAGGGTATGGCGGTGGAATTTTAGTAGCAACCGTAGGCGTGCAGTTTAATAACTTCTCTACACGAAATATTCTAAAACCCAAACAGTGGAATGGTCCATTGCCCTCTGGTGATGGTCAAAAGCTCGGTTTAAGTTACAATACAAATGGTAGACAATTTCAATCATTTAACGCTTCCTTCACCGAACCTTGGCTTGGGGGAAACAAGCCTACATCACTTACTCTAAGCGGTTTTTACTCATTCTTTACACTTGGAGCCAACAATAGAAGGTATAATGAGATAAACGGAGATCGCATTCTGAATATTGATCGTTCATATTTCCAGCGTCTAGGATTTACAGCCCAAATCGGAAAGAGACTCAAATGGCCAGACAATTATTTCAGTGTGTTCTTTGAAACAAGTGCACAGCAATACACCCTGCAGAACTATAACCAATTCTTTTTTACCACAGGGCAAGCCTACAATCTATTTGGAAAATTCACCCTGAATAGAAGATCAATTGACGATAACATCTTCCCAAGCATGGGATCAGAACTCAATTTCTCGGGACAATTTACACCGCCTTACTCATTCTTCAATGGACGAGATTATTCAGGCCTCGAGCCAGCAGAGAGGTTTAGATTTCTTGAGTATCACAAATGGAAGTTCTCTTGGTCATACTACACAGGCTTAATTGGCCAACAGAGAAAACACAAGCTAGTATTGTACACCAAAGTTGGTTTTGGCGCCTTGGGGCTTTACAATCGTCAAGTAGGACTCGTTCCATTTGAACGTTTCTATCTAGGCGGTGATCCATTTTCTACAACTGGAGTAATGCTTGGCGGAATTGACTCTCGTGAATTTATCTCACTCCGTGGCTATGGAGGCGGTGGATTATCTCCAGAAGAAGGAGCTACCTTGATTAATAAGTATACCACCGAACTTAGATATCCATTTTCATTGAGTCAGAGTTTTACTGCATATGGCTTGGCTTTTGCAGAAGCAGGCAATAGCTGGTCAAACTTTAATTCATTTAATCCATTTGACGTGTACAAATCAGCAGGTGTTGGAATTCGAGTTTTCTTGCCAATGTTTGGACTATTAGGTGTAGATTGGGGATACCGATTGGATAATGTTTCCGATCGACCCGAATTTCCAAACGTAAATGGGCAGCGTTCTAGATTTCACTTTACACTTGGCGCGCAATTTGGAGACTTATAATTATTTGATTATGAAAATTAAACACATATTACTCATTCTGACAATCGTTTCAGTTTCAAGTTCTATTCATGCTCAACGATATGCCTTCATCGATACGGATTTTATACTTGAGCAAATCCCAGCATATCAAGAGGCACAGAAGGAAATAGATGCCCAAGCAGAAAAATGGCAAAAGCAAATAGAAGCTCGGTATGATGAAATAGAGCAGATGTATACGGCTTACAAAGCTGAGCAGGTGTTGTTAACCCCAGAAATGCGCAAGCAAAAGGAAGATGCCATTATCGAAAAAGAGAAAGAGGCCAAAGAGTTCCAACGATCAAAATTTGGTGTGGAAGGAGAACTCTTTAAGCTAAGACAAGAGCTCATTAAGCCAATTCAGGACAACGTATTTGAAGCAGTGCAGAAAATGGCCGAACAGAAAAGCTATGCTGTGATTTTTGATAAGGCCGCCTCCAGCTCGGCAATCATTTATTCAAATCCCCGATACGACCAAAGTAAAGAAATTCTTCAGCGCTTAGGGTTTGAAGAGAATCAGGAGGAAGAAACTGAATAACTTCTTTTATTTGCACACTTAATTTTAAAACCATGAGGTATCTAGCCACAATCATAGCTATATCAGCACTATTCTCAACGAGTATCTACGGCCAAGGAAAATCAAAATTTGGCCATATTAACTCTCAGGAATTACTCGAAGCCATGCCTGAAAAGGCAGAAGCAGATAAAACATTGGAAGCATTTGCGCAACAATTAGAAAAGCAGCTTTCTGCTATGACTACTGAATTTGAATCAAAAATCCAGGATTATCGAGCAAATGAGGCAATGATGAGCGACATCATTGCACAAACCAAGGCCGAAGAGATTCAAAACCTTGAGCAAAGAATTCAAAGCTTTCAGCAAAACGCCCAGTCATCATTGGCAAGGAAAGAGGCTGAAGTATACCAACCCATTTTAGATAAAGCCAAAAAGGCCATTGAGGATGTGAGCGAAGAGGGCAACTTCAGCTATGTGTTTGATTCTAGCGCAGGTACTTTGCTATACCAACCGGAAAGCGATGATATCATGGAGCTGGTTCAGAAAAAATTAGGAATTTCAGCAACAGCTCCTCCTCCGCCAGCAGCAGGAGAGTAAATTTGAACCCGATTCAAACTCAATTGAATCGGGTTTTTTTTTGAGGCATACTATTGGAATATTCGACTCAGGAGTTGGTGGTCTAACCATTTGGCGAGAGCTCTTTAAACTCATGCCAAGCGTGAGAACCATTTATCTTGGAGATGGCGTTAATGCCCCTTATGGAGAAAAATCTCCAGAGGCAATCATTGACCTGAGCCGCAGAAATACGAGATGGCTCATTGACCAGGGCAGCACGGTGATTCTGGTGGCTTGCAACACGGCTACCACCAACGCAATATCAACCCTACGCAGTGAATTTGACTTGCCATTTGTAGGAATTGAGCCAGCTACTAAACCGGCTGCAGTTACCACAAAAACTGGCGTCATTGGAATATTAGCTACGAGAGGCACCTTTGCCAGTGAACTCTTTATTAATACCAGTAAAGACTACCGTGATAAAATTGAGATTATCGAAACTGTAGGGACAGGATTGG
>JALRDM010000078.1 GCA_023262195.1 Salibacteraceae bacterium
ATGTGGGTCACTGATGATTGGCTTGCTCGAAACTATTTCCTAAAGTCCCTAATAGGTGGTGCGTTTATCACCATCTGTATGACAGGTTTGGATCAAGATATGATGCAAAAAAATCTGAGTTGTAAGAATATTGGAGAAGCGCAGAAAAACATGTTTTGGTTCAGTTTGATTTTGATCATCGCCAACTTGTTGTTTTTAAGCATGGGCGCACTCCTGTTTATGTTTCGAGACTCAATAGGTTTTGATCCTGGAGCCACTGCAGATAAGCTATTTCCATCTTTGGCATTGAGTGGTGAGTTAGGATGGTTTGCTGGTGCACTGTTTATAGTTGGATTGGTTGCAGCTGCTTACTCCAGCGCTGATAGCGCACTCACTTCACTTACCACCTCCTTCTGCGTTGATTTCCTGAACATGGAAAAGCAGCCCAAAGACAGTGATACGCGAGTGCGAAAAATAGTCCATGTTGGATTTTCGGCTTTGCTATTTATCGTCATCATAATTTTTGAATTGGTCAATAATCAAAATGTAATTACAGGGCTCTTTAGGGTTGCGGGATACACCTATGGCCCTTTGCTTGGACTATTTGCTTTTGGTATGTACACTAAGTTTATTGTTTATGATAAATGGATTCCAATCATTTGCATCCTTGCTCCTGTGTTGAGTTATGTTCTTCAGGCAAACTCTGAATCCTGGTTCAATGGATATCAAATTGGTTTTGAGCTGCTTCCAATCAACGGTCTTTTGACCTTTGTTGGCTTGTATATTCTGTCATTATTTTCAAAGCGCATTCATAGCTGATTCAATTTACTTGTATCAGGTGTTTCGATGGCAATATGCCCTAGATTTGAGCGAAATCAATTAGACCGAGATCATCATGACTGACATTGAGATTGCAAATTCTATAACTCCCAAGCCAATCGTAGAAATTGGTAATGAATTGGGTATCCCAGCGACTAATTTGGAGCAATACGGTTCGCTAAAAGCGAAGTTGCCACTATCTTTAATTGATGAGCAAAAAATAAAGAACTGTAAACTAGTATTAGTATCGGCAATTTCACCAACGCCAACAGGTGAAGGCAAAACCACCACATCTATAGGACTATCTGAAGGTTTGAATAAGATTGGAAAACGCTCCACGGTGGTTTTAAGAGAGCCGTCTTTAGGCCCCGTATTTGGTATGAAAGGTGGAGCCACTGGAGGTGGTTACAGTCAGGTGGTGCCTATGGAGGACATCAACCTACATTTTACAGGAGATTTTTCTGCGATTGAAAAAGCAAACAACCTGCTAGCTGCGCTCATCGATAACAATATTCAAAGCAAAAAATTTAGCTTAAATATTGATCCTCGCACGGTTCAATGGAAACGAGTGATGGACATGAATGACCGATCGCTCCGTGACATGGTTATTGGACTAGGTGGCGTAGGTATGGGCATACCAAGAGAAGCAGGTTTTGATATTACTGCCGCCTCAGAGATCATGGCAATCCTCTGTATGTCGAAAGATTTATCGGACCTAAAGAAGCGTATGGGGAATATTTTGGTTGGTTTTACTTTCGACAAAGGGCCCGTGTACGCTAGGGATTTGAAAGCGCATGGAGCCATGGCTGCGTTACTGAAAGATGCCATAAAGCCTAATTTGGTTCAAACTCTCGAAGGCAACCCGGCCATTATCCATGGTGGTCCTTTTGCCAATATTGCCCAAGGAACCAATTCAATAATTGCCACAAAACTTGGTATGTCACTATCAGAATATGTGGTTACCGAAGCTGGATTTGGATTTGACTTAGGTGCCGAAAAATTCTTGGATATCAAGTGTCGAACCGCTGGTTTGAGTCCAGATGCTATAGTGCTGGTGGCAACAGTACGAGCATTAAAGTATCACGGAGGAGTGCCGGTAAAAGACCTTTCAAATCCAAATTCAGCAGCGGTATCTCTCGGAGTTGAGAATCTTGAGAAACATATAGAGAATGCTAAAAAATTCGGTGTGAAAGCGGTGGTTGCTGTTAACCAATTCGCATCAGATACTAAGGAGGAGTTAGACATCGTATATGAACGCTGCAACGCGCTCGGGGTTGATGTGTGTCACTGCAATCATTGGGCTGATGGTGGAAATGGAGCGATAGACTTGGCGAAAAGGGTAGTGGAGGTATGTGAAAAGTCAAGCTCAACTTTTAATCCGGTATACAGACTGGATCAGTCCCCCGAAGAAAAAATTGAAGCCGTAGCAAAAACGATATATGGTGCAATTGGTGTTAGTTACACTTCCGAAGCGAAATATGATTTGAGACGCATTGATAGTCTTGGGTTAAATGCCCTACCCATATGTATTGCAAAAACACAATCATCTTTTTCAGATGATCCGACTAAATTGGGCCGCGCAGATGGGTTCGAGCTGACGGTAAGAAAGGTTGAAATTGCTGCGGGTGCCGGTTTTATAATACCAATTACTGGAAAGATGATGAGAATGCCGGGATTACCCTCAATACCATCCGCTGAAAAAATTGATATTGATGATCAGGGTAACATTACGGGGCTTTTTTAAAGCATCGCGATCATCTTGAGAACATTGACTTAAAAATCAGCTTAATAGCTACTTGTTTAGCATTCATACATGCCTTAGATTTGAGACTCAATATGTTTTCCTTTTCTCAGGCATCGGAAGCAACTTTTTTGCGTCAACACTCATAGTATGAAAAAGCACATTCTCAGTATCGGAATTTTGTTCCTAGTAATTGCTGCACACGCGCAAGTCAATGAAGCACGCTGGTGGTACTTCGGAAGTGGAGGAGGAATTGATTTTAACCCAAACCCTATTGCCGATCCAAATGGCACCCTTTTTACGTATGAAGGGTGTTCGAGCATATCAGGCCCTGTTAATGGCAACCTCGAATTTTATACCGATGGTTTATCTGTTAAAACATCAACGCATGTAAACATGCCAAACGGAACAGGCTTGATGGGTAATGGCTCAAGTACTCAGTCAGGTCAAGTTGTACCTTACCCTGGTTCAAGCACAAAATATTACATCTTCACAATGGCCA
>JALRDM010000384.1 GCA_023262195.1 Salibacteraceae bacterium
GAGATGGACCTTGCAGGATTTCCTCATCACTCACTAGATACTTACTTACCAAAATTAGTAAGAGCTGGATACCGCGTTGCAGTTTGCGATCAGCTCGAAGACCCTAAACAAACAAAAACTGTCGTAAAACGAGGTGTTACCGAACTGGTAACGCCCGGTGTTAGCTACAACGATAAAATTCTTGAAAGCAATGAAAGTAACTTCCTTGCTTCACTCCATGTGAACAATGGAACTTGGGGCCTGAGCCTTTTAGATATATCCACAGGAGATTTTCAATGCACAGAAGGAGATTTAGCATTCATCAAGAAGATGGTGAGCAGCTTCCGACCAAAGGAATTCGTGTTTTCAAAAAACAACAAATCCATTATCCTTCAAGAACTTGGTCCTTTCAATTCATTTCAACTTTTAGATGATTGGGTTTATCAAATTGACTTCGCTTTGGATAAATTGCTCCAACAATTCAAGACCCAAAGCCTCAAAGGATATGGCATACAGGGATTAGATATCGCGATTACTGCCGCTGGAGGATCTTTATATTATCTCGAACAAACTCATCACCACCAAACGGGTCACTTACAAGATATTCGTCGGTTAGATGAAAGTGATTACGTATGGCTTGATGGATTCACCATTAGAAATTTAGAATTGGTGAGGCCCATTTACCCGGAGGGGCACGCTTTAATTGACATCATTGATAGCTGTTCAACCCCTATGGGAAGCAGACTACTTCGGCAGTGGATGCTACTACCATTAAAAGAAAAGTCTAAAATAGAACATCGGCTTGAAACCGTGAATCAATTTAAGTCAGATGAGTCATTACTTTCTGAAACTCAGGGAATGCTCCGAGAAATTGGAGATTTACAACGTCTATGTTCTAAAGTGGCGTTAAAAAGAGCAAACCCCAAAGAATTACTACAATTATCGCGCAGCTTACAAGCATTGGAGCAGCTCAAAAACCGCTATTCTACAGTCACAGAATCAACGTTAGCCACTCAAGCTAAATCCATTTCCGATACGCACTCGATCTCACATTCCATACAAGAGCACATCATTGAAGATGCTCCCGTCAATATCAGTAAAGGAGGTGTTTTTAGAGCCGATATAAATCCTGAATTAAAGGAATTAAGGGAACTTTCTACCAATGGAAAAGACCGATTAATCGAGATTCAACAAAGAGAAGCGGACATTACAGGTATTAGTTCGCTGAAAATTGGGTTCAATAATGTATTTGGATACTACCTGGAAGTCACTCATGCGCACAAAGACAAGGTACCTGAGTCTTGGATTAGAAAACAAACACTCACGAACGCCGAGCGATATATCACTCCAGAGCTTAAAGACTACGAAGAAAAGATCCTGAATGCAGAAGGAAGAATTCAAGACTTAGAAAGTATACTTTGGGAGCAATTTACCGCTACTTTATCCGAGACTATTCTTCCTATTCAACAGGCCTCAACAATTGTTGCC
>JALRDM010000102.1 GCA_023262195.1 Salibacteraceae bacterium
ATTCTAAATCAGGAGGTTCTAACAGGTTATTGATTGTATTGATCATTTTGTTGGCGCTATCAAATGCTGCTACCGCTTATTTGCTCATGACCAAGCATCAGGAAAATGTTGAGATCGTTACCCAAAACACAGATCTCACTACAGAAAAAGACAACTTAACCGCTGAATTGCAAGACATGCTTGCACAATATGATTCACTCAGCACAGAGAATGAAGAGTATAAAGCAGAAATTTCTGAGCAACGAGCCAAAATAGAAGAAATGCTTGCCGAAGCAGAAAAGCACAAAAACGATGCTTGGATAATTTACAAGCTGAGGAAGGAAACCAATACGTTGCGAGAAATCATGAAGAGCTATGTGGTTACCATTGACTCACTCAATACTGTTAACCAAGGTTTGGTGGTGGCGAAGAAGCAAGTAGAAACCCAGCTAAGCAATCAGAAACAGGAAAACCAAGAGCTCAACAAAACCAACGAGCAATTGAATGAAAAGGTCAAATTAGGCTCGAAGCTCAAGGTCTTGGATTTGGCTTCAAATGCCGAACGCATGAAAAATAATACCGTTAGCCGAGAGACGAACCGAGCAAAGAGGGCAGATAAAATCAAAACATGTTTTACCCTCGATAAAAATGAGGTGGCCAAACCAGGTAAAAAGAAGCTCTATCTGCGAATTATTGATCCTTCTGGAGAAGTGCTTGCACTGGACCAATCTGAAGACTACATGTTTACCTACGATGGCAAAGAGGGATTATACTCGCGTACTGAAGAGGTGATGTATGATAATGAGGAGTTGGACATGTGTCTTTACTGGGATGTTACTAAGGAGCTCAACGAGGGTAAATACATCGTTGAAGTATACGCGGAAGACTACTACATGGGTGCAACTGAGTTTGAGTTGAAGTAGCCTTTATTTTGATTGATCTCTGATTTTTTTTAGTTCTTCAGCATCAGCTTGGTCCTTTAATCGATCACTTATTTCTTTGGATCGAATGAGATCATTAATGTGGAGAAACGGAATCTGAATCTGATCAATTTTAAAAATAGAAGCCATTTGATAGCAGGCATCAAAATCTGATTGCTCTAGGCCGTGTATGTAGGTCATTAAGTCAAGCTCTACGCCAGCATTAAGTTTAATGCTTGTCCAACCTGGGATGAGCTGAGTAGTCAAAAGAGCATCATAGTTTTTGTGTCCCATCGATTTTAGAGCATCAATGATTCGTTGACGATTCTCTCGGTTGTCCTTTATCCATAAATCCACATCGCCAGTAAACCTTTGGTAACCGTGAAGGTTAATAGCAAAACCCCCAACCATAAGGTATTGCACACGATTATTATCTAAAGCATGCCATAAAGAGAGCAATTCTTCATCAAATAGATCCATGGTTGACCGAAGGCTTATGTATAATTTCCCCCTTATCCATAAGACGTTTTGCTCTTATGAGCTGAATGAGGCGTTCATACCGTGATTGATAAAGGTCGTATTTCGCTTCATCTGCAGTGTTCTTTTGTGTCATTCTTCAAATTTAATTTGAATTGCGGATTAATTCTATTCAATTCAATGAACCATTTAGCACATTCGCAGTTGCGTTTGAGCGGTGGGAATAGATGATCTGAAAAAGCTTTTTGAAAAAAGTCCACGAATTGCTGAATTCGATTTTGGACCAGACCTTGCTGTGCCTGTGCGCCACAGAATCAAAGGCGTGGTTGGTTCTGCATTGAGCTTTGTAGTCTCAGCCGCGTTCAAAAAAAGCGATTGCCATCACTTACTCGTATTCAACGATCGGGAAGAAGCGGCCTATTTCTACAATGACCTTCAAAACCTGATTTCACCCAATCGTGTTTTCTTCTTTCCTCATAGCGGAAGGAAGCCATACGAAGTGATGGATGTGGACGACCTGACCACTAAAAAGCGCGATGGGGAAAACGTATTGATGCGCGCGGAAGTGCTCAATGCCATTAACACGCGTAAGCGAAACTTTGTGATTGTCGCCTTTTGCGAGTCACTGACTGAAAAAGTGGTGACCAAGCAAAATTTGGTAAAGAATACTCTAGCTATTCAAACAGGTGACGAGCTTGATCAAGACTTTGTAAACGACATGTTACAGGAGTTGGAGTTTGAGCGGGTAGACTTTGTTTATCAACCTGGTCAATACGCCATTCGAGGTGGTATCATAGATATCTGGAGTTTCTCAAACGACCGACCTTATCGAGTAGAGCTTTTTGGAAGTGAGGTAGATAGCCTTCGCACTTTTGATCCGGTAAATCAGCTAAGCGTCAAAGATCATGGACACATCACCATCATACCTGATGTGCAAAAACAAGCAATGAAAGAGGTGCGGCAGTCCATTTTTGAATACTTACCAAAGGACACGGCAGTTTGGCTCAAAAATTTTGAATTTGTTCAAGAGCGGATTGACTCTCAATTCGATGCAGCTACTGAAGTATTCAACACAAAAAGTGGGGTGACTCCATTAGATCCATCTGAGCTGTTTCTTTCAGAAACAATGTTTTTAGAACAGTTGAAAGAGTTCACCCAAGTTGAATTTGACCGGCCTTCGGTATTTAAGCCTGACGTGGAAATTGATTTCAATCAATCGCCCCAAGTGCCCTTCAACAAAAATTTCGATATGCTCATTTCTGATTTTACCAACCATCAGAAAAATGGGTTTTTCAATTTCATTTTCGCATCAAATCCGAAACAGATTACTCGGCTTCATCAAATTTTTGACGATATCCTCAAGAATAGAGAGCACAATACAGCCCCATTCGATTTTACTGGAATCAATACCGCCATACACGAAGGGTTTGTTGATCATGATATGAAATTGGTGTGCTACACTGACCATCAAATATTTGAACGCTATCACCGATATCGGCTAAAGGAAGGCTTTGCCGAAGCTGAACGACAGATCACAATTAATGAATTGACCAATCTCCAAAAGGGAGATTTTGTAGTGCACATTGATCACGGAGTTGGCGAATATTCGGGAATACAAAAGATTGAGGTCAATGGCCATATGCAAGAGGCCATCCGACTTATCTATTCAGGTGGAGATACACTATACGTGAGCATTCATTCTTTGCACCGCATATCCAAATATGTGGGCAAGGATGGTACTGCACCTAAAATCAATAAACTAGGATCGCAGGCTTGGACTAACTTAAAGAATAAAACCAAAAAGAAGGTCAAAGAGATTGCCTACGACCTGATTAAATTGTATGCTGAGCGCAAGCTCAAGGAAGGATTTGCCTACTCTCCGGATACTTATTTGCAAACCGAACTCGAATCCTCCTTCATTTATGAGGACACCCCTGATCAAGAGAAAGCCACAGCAGCCGTAAAAAAGGATATGGAGGAAAAGTGGCCTATGGATCGTTTGGTGTGTGGAGATGTAGGGTTTGGAAAAACGGAAGTTGCGGTGCGAGCGGCATTTAAGGCCGCTACGGATGGCAAGCAGGTGGCCGTATTAGCACCAACAACCATTCTCACCTTGCAACACTACAAGACCTTCAAAAAGCGCCTGGAAGATTTTCCTGTGACTGTGGATTATATCAATCGGTTTCGATCTTCTAAGCAGCAGAAAGAAACCTTGAAGAATCTGGAGGAGGGCAAGGTTGATATCATTATCGGAACGCATCGGCTGGTAGGCAAGGATGTGAAATTTGCTGATTTAGGGCTCTTGATTATTGACGAGGAGCAGAAATTTGGGGTGAGCGTAAAAGATAAATTGAAGACCTTCAAAGTGAATGTAGATACGCTAACACTGACAGCCACTCCAATTCCAAGAACGTTGCAGTTTTCTATGATGGGTGCGCGAGACTTGAGCTTAATCAATACACCTCCACCAAACCGATTTCCTGTGCAAACCGAACTGCATACGTTCAACGAAGCAGTTATTCGCGATGCGATCTATTCAGAGTTGAGCAGAGATGGACAAATATTTTTCATCCATAACCGTGTGCAGAATATTGGGGAGGTCTGTACCATGATTAAAAAAATTGTACCTGAAGCAACGGTAGAATTTGCTCACGGCCAGATGGAAGGAAAAGACTTGGAAGACATTATGTTACGCTTTATAGAAGGCGAATTCGATGTGTTGGTTTCAACCACCATTATCGAGAGTGGGTTGGATATTCCAAACTCGAATACCATCATCATTAACCAAGCGCAAAACTTTGGTCTCAGTGACTTACACCAGATGCGGGGTCGGGTTGGGCGGTCCAATCGTAAGGCTTTTTGTTACTTGTTGTGCCCACCAATGTCTCAGCTCACAACTGAAGCGAGAAAACGGCTTCAAGCCATCGAGCAATTCAGTGACCTTGGTAGCGGAATCAATATCGCCATGCGCGATTTGGATATTCGAGGAGCTGGAAATCTTCTAGGAGGTGAGCAGAGTGGCTTCATAACAGATATTGGTTTTGACACCTATCAAAAAATATTGGATGAGGCGATACAAGAGCTGAAGGAGAAAGAGTTTAAAGACCTGTTTGCAGAAGAGAAGGACCGCCAATATGTGAGCGATTGCCAGTTGGAAACCGATTTAGAGGTGCATATTCCAGACGATTATATCAACAACGTTACCGAAAGGATGACGGTATATCGATCATTGGCAGACGTAAATGATCAAGCGGCAC
>JALRDM010000137.1 GCA_023262195.1 Salibacteraceae bacterium
ACTTTGACCATTCAAGTGCCAAGTCAGTTTTTCTACGAATGGTTAGAAGAACACTACATCGCATTGCTCAAAAAGACCGTGAAAAAGGAAATGGGCGATGAGGGACGACTTGAGTATAGTATCGTGATGGAAAATAACTACACCACCTCGAAGCCATACACAGTTCGCATCCCTACTTCAAACATTACCACGGTTAAGAACCCGTCCGTTACAATGCCTTTGGATATCGGTAATAAGGGTATTAAAAATCCATTCATTATTCCAGGATTGAAAAAGGTTGTGGTGGACTCACAATTGAATCCAAACTACAGCTTTGAAAATTTTGTTGAAGGAGATTGCAACCGATTAGCCCGATCAGCGGGTTTTGCGGTGGCACAAAAGCCTGGAGGTACTTCGTTTAATCCGCTTCTTATCTATGGAAATGTAGGTCTTGGAAAGACGCACCTTGCACATGCTATCGGAATTGAAATAAAGAAAAACCACCCAAACAAAACAGTCCTTTACGTTTCTTCAGAAAAGTTCACGCATCAGTTTATAGATGCAGTAAGAAATAATACCACCAACGATTTTGTGCACTTCTATCAAATGATCGATTGCTTGATCATTGATGATGTGCAGTTTATGGCGGGTAAGGAAAAAACTCAAGATGTGTTCTTCACGGTATTCAATCACCTGCATCAAACAGGAAAGCAGATTGTGCTGACCAGCGACAAGGCGCCTGTAGAAATGCAGGGCATGGAACAACGTCTATTAAGTCGTTTCAAATGGGGCTTGAGTGCAGATTTGCAAGTTCCGGGTCTTGAAGCACGGATCGCCATCTTGGAGAAGAAGATGTATATCGAAGGTATTGAGCTGCCATCGGAAGTCATTGAGTATTTAGCGTATAGCATTAACACCAACATACGTGAGTTGGAAGGAGCTTTGATTAGCTTAATCGCACAGGCTTCACTCAATAAGAAGGCAATCACCTTGGACTTGGCTAAGCAGATGATAGATAAGTTTGTGCGCAACACTGCGCGTGAAGTATCCATCGATTACATCCAGAAAGTGGTGTGCGACTATTTTGATCTGCCTATCGAGTTGATGAAGTCAAAGACTCGTAAGCGTGAAGTAGTTCAAGCCCGCCAAATAGCGATGTATTTTGCCAAGCAGCTTACCAAAGCATCTCTTGCAAGCATTGGTGCGCATTGTGGTGGTAAAGATCACGCTACAGTATTGCACGCTTGCAAAACCGTAAACAACTTAATGGATACGGACAAGAGATTTAGGAGCTACATCAGTGACCTTGAAAAGAAGATGGCGATTCAGTAATTGCCTTTGATAAGAAATGAAAGCCCAATTGATTCAGTTGGGCTTTTTTATGGAACAATAAGTATGACGAAGATTCTTTTTGTGTGTTTGGGTAATATCTGTCGTTCGCCAATGGCAGAAGGAATATTTAGGGACAAGGCTGAGACGCTTGGTTTAACTATTGAATTTGATTCTTGTGGCACGGGTGGTTGGCATGTTGGTGAATCGCCTGACAAACGTGCACAGTCTTGCATGGTGGATATGGGAAGTGATATTAGCGATTTAAGGGCGCGTCAATTCTCCGTAGAGGATTTCAAGCGTTTTGATCGTATTTATGTCATGGATGAGTCCAACTTAAATGATGTTTTGGCCTTGGCAGAGACTGATGAGGATAGAGGCAAAGTCGAAATGGTATTAAATTCAATTTATCCTGGCAAAGATGCCTCGGTCCCAGATCCATACTTCGGTGGAGACAGGGGCTTTGTGCAAGTGTTTGACATGCTAAGCGCATCTGCTGAAAAAATCCTTGGTGAGATTAGCAATGAAGCGCGGTAAGCTATTATTGGTGCCAGTAGGCATTGGAGCAACCAACGCTTCAGCAATGCTACCTCCAGATACTTTGAAGCAAATCAATGCCTTGGATTATTTCATCGCAGAGCGGGCAAAAACCGCACGTGCCTACCTTAAGTCCATTGGTTTTGTCAAGGCCATGGCTTCGGTGCAAATTGCGGAGTTAAACAAGCACGAATCTGAAGACTATAACGCTTTGCTAGATCCTTGTACGAATGGGTTTAATTGTGGGCTCTTGTCTGAGGCAGGGGTTCCTGGCGTGGCCGACCCGGGCGGTGGAGTCATAGCGGCAGCACATGCTCGAGGCATAGAGGTGGTTCCGCTCATTGGTCCTTCTTCTATCTTGCTCGCGCTAATGGCTGCAGGAATGAATGGTCAACGATTTTCATTTCACGGTTACTTACCGAAGGAAAGTGGCGAGCTAATCAAGGAACTTAAAAGACTGGAGGCAGAGTCTATGCAGCACAACGTGACACAAATTTTCATTGAAACCCACTTTCGAAATGAAAAGCTGAAGGATAAAATGCTTCAATCGCTAAATAAAAATACGCGCATATGTTTGGCCACAAATCTTACGGCTCCAGATCAATCAATTGTGAGTAAAACG
>JALRDM010000152.1 GCA_023262195.1 Salibacteraceae bacterium
TGAAGCTGGAAGCGGCTCGGAATGAATACGAGTTGCGCAGATTACGCGATCAGATGAATCCTCATTTTATCTTCAATGCCATGAATACGATCAGGGCGCTGATAGATGAGGATCCAACCAAAGCGAAAAATGCCGTAACCCAACTGAGTAATGTGCTTAGAAGTTCTCTACAAACAGGAAAGCAGGAGTTTATAACGCTCGAAAAAGAATTGCAGATTGTAAACGATTACTTAGAAATTGAAAAGGCGCGCTATGAAGAGCGCCTTCAGGTAGATTTCATAATTTCAGAGGAGACCACTTCGGCACAAGTTCCACCGCTGATGCTTCAAACTTTAGTTGAAAACTGCATTAAACATGGAATTGCCAAACTCCCAGAAGGAGGTAAAATCAAGGTCATAACCAATCGTGGTCAAGACCATGTATCGATTGATATTTTGAATAGTGGTAAGTACACCCCTGATGCCGCTACAGAAAGCTCATTAGGATTGGAGAATACTCGGTATAGGCTTGATTTATCCTATGGCAACAAAGCTTGGCTTACCATTGGTAACACAGAAGAAAATTATGTGAGAACACACATACATATACCATTAAAAAACAAAAAGGCATGATACGGACTATGATCGTAGATGATGAGCGCTTGGCTCGTCAAGAAATTAAAAGGCTGCTCGAATCCTTCTCAGAAATAGAGGTGATTGCAGAAAGTGGAGTTGTAGATGAGGCTTTGGACATTATTGAAAAGGAAAAGCCAGACCTCCTTTTGCTCGATATTCAGATGCCCGGAAA
The DNA here is from genome assembly GCA_023262195.1 of Salibacteraceae bacterium. Lineage (GTDB taxonomy): Bacteria > Bacteroidota > Bacteroidia > Flavobacteriales_G > Salibacteraceae > SHAN690. Next base: position 787 of record JALRDM010000152.1, read on the forward strand.
AACTGGATTCGAACTTTTGGATGAATTGAATGGTCCAACTCCTGAAGTGATTTTTATTACCGCATATGACGAATATGCCTTACAAGCCTTCGAGGTGAATGCACTTGATTATTTGATGAAACCAGTTGATGAAAATAGACTGAGGGACAGTATTTTAAAAGTAAGTAAACGCGTTGACGATCGCAGAGAAAGCAGACGGGTTTCAGACGAAGCCGAGACCCTAAGCATTAAAGATCAGGTGTTTTTAAAAGATGGAGACAAGTGTTGGTTTGTCGAGCTGAGCAAGGTGCGTCTTTTCGAAAGCGAAGGCAATTATGTGCGTGTCTATTTTGATGATCAACGTCCACTTATTCTAAAGTCCCTGAACGGACTCACCGAAAGACTCAATGAGAAGTACTTTTTCAGGGCTAGCAGAAAACACATTGTTAACCTAAAGTGGATTGATAAAGTTGAAACATGGTTTAATGGTGGTTTATTAGTCATACTAAAAGATGGAACCAAGGTAGAGGTTTCAAGAAGGCAATCCGTTAGACTTAAAGAGATGATGGCGCTTTGAGAGAGGCAGTAACCTCTGGTCAATAGTCAAACACATACCCGATACCTGACAACGAAAAACTTATAGATCAAGCATTCCCTCCGGAAGATCCATTTCGATAACACGTTCGCGCGCATCTACTTCCATTATAAATTCATCAACGAATGGAATGTAAATCTCAGTTCCTTCATAGCTCACCTCTAGCATGGTTTGCGCGGTTGACTCTATCACCGATAGCACCTCGCCTATAGAACCATTTGAACTATCCCGAACAATGAAACCAACCAAATCAATTTGCTTGTCAATAGACAGCAGCTCTGCCAATTGAAATAACTCTTTAGCTCTGAGCCTATTTGCCATCTCTTGGTCCGTTACTCCAGCCAAGAGGAGCTTCACAATCCCTTTATTCAAATTAGCATACGACTCTACCAGATAAGGAACGTAAGCTCCATCGTGTTCGATGAGTACCGATTTAAAATCTTGGATATACAGCGCATAATTTGGATCGACCTTTACTGCAACATGTCCCTTCAATCCATGTGGCTTGACCACCACACCAATCGATATGTGTTTTTGGTCACTCAAAGGATTGATTAGCTAATCTTACGCATACGAACACTTTCAGGGGTGACTTCCAAATATTCATCTTCCCGAATATATTCCATCGCTTCTTCCAAACTAAACTTCACCTTGGGTGCTACACTTGCCGCTTTATCGCTACCAGATGCGCGAACATTGGTGAGTTGCTTTCCTTTTATAACATTTACCTCCAGGTCATTATCTCTGGTATTCTCACCTATTACTTGACCTTTATACACCTGCTCATTTGGATCAATAAAAAATCGACCTCGATCTTGTAATCGGTCAATAGCAAACGTAAGTGCTTGACCTGTTTCACTGCTTATCAACGCCCCTTTTTCTACCTTATTCATCTCTCCTTTGTGAGGCTTGTAAGCATCAAATCGATGGGTCATGACCGCCTCGCCCGCTGTAGCTGTTAACACTTTGTTTCGCAGACCTATCAAACCTCTAGAAGGGATGTCAAATTCGAGGTGCTGCACATCGCCTTTGGTTTCCATGATGAGCAAATCCCCCTTACGCTGAGTAACCAACTCGATGGCCTTGCCACTATACTCTTCAGGCACGTCAATAACCAGGTTCTCAAAGGGCTCATGCTTCACACCATCAACCTCGCGCTCAATGACGCGTGGCTTACCTACTTGAAGCTCATAGCCTTCTCTGCGCATGGTTTCAATGAGAATACTCAGATGGAGAATACCACGACCATAAACATTGAATTTATCCTCGCTATCTGTCTCCTCCACCCTCAGTGCGAGGTTTTTCTCAGTTTCTTTAAACAGTCTATCTCTTAAATGGCGAGATGTCACAAACTTTCCCTCTTTACCAAAGAATGGAGAGTTATTGATGGTGAAGAGCATACTCATAGTGGGCTCATCCACCTTGATTCGCGGCAACGCCTCAGGATTATCCATTGAAGCCAGCGTATCGCCAATTTCAAACCCCTCAACTCCTACAATTGCGCAGAGGTCACCAGCTCTTACAGAGTCCACTTGTTTTCTACCTAATCCTTCAAAAACATACAGTTCCTTTATTCGATTTTTCTTCTGGACTCCATCCTTACCAAGCAGTAAATAATCCTTGCCTGAGCGAATATCTCCACGGTAAACCTTGCCTATGGCTATTCTACCCTTAAAACTGCTGAAGTCAAGGGATGTGATTTGCATCTGATCATCTCCTTCATGATATTCAGCTTCTGGAATCACATCGATGATGGTATCAAGTAAAGGACTGATATCATTGGTTTTATCCTTCCAATCATGCGACATCCAACCTTGCTTACTCGATCCATAGAGCGTTTGAAAATCTAATTGATCTTCGCTCGCGTCTAGGTTAAACATGAGGTCAAAAACCTGTTCGTGCACTTCATCGGGTCGGCAGTTTTCCTTATCGACCTTATTCACCACCACAATCGGCTTCAAGTTCAATTCAATGGCCTTTCCAAGTACAAACCGAGTCTGTGGCATCGCGCCTTCAAATGCGTCAACCAACAGAATTACTCCATCGGCCATTTTTAGCACACGCTCCACTTCACCACCGAAGTCCGCGT
>JALRDM010000301.1 GCA_023262195.1 Salibacteraceae bacterium
GTGCCATTGGTTTTTGATGTAGATGGAGATAATTTGGATGATCTATTGGTTGCCACTGACTTCTTTCGATCGCCCACAGCGTTTAAGTCGAGTAGAATTTATTACTTCAGAAACGAGGGTTCGAGCATCAATCCATCATTCAATCTTGAAAACGATGACTACGCATCTATATCAGATTTCGATTTTAGAGCTGCGGTTCCCACCCTTGGCGATATTGATGGTGATGGCGATCAAGACATGCTTATCGGTGATGCCGCAGGTAACCTACACCTATTTGAGAACAATCCATCGAATGGAGTTGCGAGTTTCACATTAGTTGCACCAAACTACATGGGAATCAACTCTATTGGTGCGGATGCGGCACCAAGCTTTTTTGACCTCTCTGGAGATGGAGTGCTTGACCTTGTTGTGGGAGAACGCATAGGTACATTATCATATTTCGAAAATACCGGAACCTCGAGCAATGCCAGCTTTACCAGTGCGCCAACCATTTCTAATTTCGGAAAGGTAGACGTAAGTTTCTTTTGCTGCAATGGATATGCAAAGCCACAGATCATTGAACGAACAGAATTTGGTCCAGAACCGTATCTATTTATTGGCAGCGATGAAAAACATGTCTTTATATATACACTGGGAGCTTCGCTTAATGACTCGTTCGCCTTGCTCGATTCTATTGGAATTTTGGCGGACAGAATTGCTCCTGTTTTTCATGATATAGATGGGGACGGCATTATTGAATTGTTGAGCGGGACAGGTGAGGGAGGAATAAAGTTTTACGATCGAGATGAAAACTATCCTGTTTCAAATACCTCCGTGGCAAGCAACAAAAAGTCCTGGGAAGTTTACCCAAACCCAACAGATGGAGCGATTACATTGTCTGGCGACTTTAATACCATGCACCATATACAGATACTCACCGTTGAAGGTAAAATCTGTCGTGATTTCAATATTATGGGCAATCAACCACACCTTGATTTATCGGGCTTAAATGAAGGTTACTACCTATTGCGTGTAGCCGGTTCCGTAGTAAATGGTCAGGCTTCGATCGTAATAGCACCCAAATAAAAATGCCCGATCAAAATGAATTGACCAGGCATTGCTTTCAACAGATATTATCGATCAAACGTGACCTTGCGCGATCATTGCATCGGCAACTTTGATGAAGCCAGCAACATTTGCACCCTTCACATAGTCCACGTAATCCCCTTCTCGGCCATATTTCTCGCATGCCTCGTGGATACTCACCATGATCCCATGTAATTTCTGATCTACTTCTTCTCTTGACCAACTCAAACGCAATGAGTTCTGGCTCATTTCAAGCCCTGAAGTTGCTACACCGCCAGCATTTGATGCCTTGCCCGGTGCAAATAAAATCTTCGCTTCATGGAACTTGTGAATAGCTTCAGGAGTTGATGGCATGTTTGCTCCTTCAGACACACACATACAGCCATTACTTAATAAGGTTGCTGCATCATCACCATCAAGTTCGTTTTGAGTGGCACATGGTAGAGCAATATCACACTTCACTCCCCATGGTTTTTCCCCTTCATGATACTCGATATCACCATACATCTCTGCAAGCTCCTTAATTCTACCTCGCTTTATATTTTTAATATTTTGAATGGCATCTAAATGCTCAGAATGAAACCCGCCATCTCTAAACACATAACCTCCCGAATCAGATACGGTAACCACTTTTGCTCCCAAATGGATCGCTTTTTCTAGCGCATACTGAGCTACATTGCCCGATCCTGAAATGACCACGGTCTTACCTTTAAAAGACTCGTTCTTAGTTTTAAGCATCTCTTGAGCAAAGTATACGTTTCCATATCCTGTTGCTTCAGGACGAATAAGGCTTCCCCCGTATTCAAGTCCTTTTCCTGTGAGTACTCCTGTGAATTCGTTTCTTAATCGCTTGTACTGACCAAACATGTAACCAATTTCACGACCTCCTACACCAATATCACCCGCAGGAACGTCAGTATTGGCACCAATATGACGGCTCAACTCAGTCATGAAGCTTTGACAAAAACGCATCACCTCATTGTCTGATTTGCCCTTTGGATCAAAGTCAGATCCACCTTTACCTCCACCCATCGGCAGGGTAGTAAGTGAGTTTTTGAATACCTGCTCGAAAGCCAAAAATTTCAAGATGCTCAGGTTTACAGATGGATGAAATCTCAAGCCACCTTTGTACGGTCCAATAGCAGAGTTCATTTCAATACGAAAACCTCTGTTTACTTGATACTTTCCTTGATCGTCCGTCCATGGAACTCGGAACATAAGTACGCGCTCAGGCTCAACAATTCTGTTGAGTATTTGAGCATCATCGTATTTCGAATTTTCGGCTATAAACGGAATAACCGCCTCAGCGACTTCCTCAACAGCTTGTAAAAACTCTGGTTCGTGACCGTTTCGGGCTTTGACAGCCTCCATGAATGCGTCTATGCGCGCTAGGTATTGACTCATCTTAAAGGATTATAAAGTGCGATAAAAGTAGAATAATTAGAGGCGTGTAACTTACAACTATTCGGCTAAGTTTTCTGGGAATTTGGCTTCGTATTGTTGTAACTCTTGTTTCCAGATTCGTTCTACAATCGAGACTCCATCTTTGAAGTAAAACTTACCTCCCCAGCGATGGGTAACATACTTGTACACAATCACGTCTCGTTTGTCTTTGACCACGATTCTGCGTACGGTATGATCTGGAAATGTGAATGTTTCATCTGTCCTTCCTTGCGGGAATCTGGAGTAGTCTTCGGCCTTTTTCGCCTCTTCTGTTTTTGCAGACTGATTCTCTGAAACTGATTCGTTTTCTGATACGGTTGGCTTGGGTGTTTTTTCTACTGGTTTTGACTTTGGAGCTGGTTCCACG
>JALRDM010000346.1 GCA_023262195.1 Salibacteraceae bacterium
ATGAGTCGATTACACAGAGCCAGAACTTCAGTTTGTAAGTCGGAGTTTCTTTTTCCAATCGTTCTAAGAGCCCAGTTAACGGCCTTCTTCACAAAGTTTCGCTCATCGTTGGCAACTTTTTCAATCCAAGGCAAAAAGTCGAGAATGGTATGGTTTTCAGCTTTTTTATCGGCCCTACATAAGCTGCCATGGTGGCAAATGCAGCCCGTTTCACAAATTCTTCCTTTCGATTTCTCCAGCCATGAATCAATGTGATTGCCCAGGGACTTTTTCCGAAAACCCCATCGAAAAAGAGTCGCAGATTTCCCAATTGTCAAATTCGATCACCCAGGTTTCAGCCAATTCGTGCGTAAGCTCTTTTGGACGAAATATCTTGCTAGCCAAAAGCCGAGCTTCGTAAATACCACTGTTCCATAACTCAATGGCCAGATCACTCTTCTTTGGAATTTGCCGTGCGATCTTGTTTAGATCTGCGTGGTAAATACCGAGCGAATTCTGAGTTCGAACATTGAATTTTTTAGCCTTATACTCCACTTTATTCGGGTCCGAAAGCGCTTTTAGTTGAGCGATAATTGCCGCAGTTGTATTCATTCTTTTCAAGAATAGGTAGATTGGGTAGAATTCCACACGTTAATCGACTGTTAATGCCTCTGTCAAGGGAACTGACAACACTATTTTTGACCTCAAATAAAAATTAGACGTATGATTACGCGCGTTTCCCGTTTACTCGTAGGTGCCCTCTTCATCGTAAGTGGACTCATCAAAGCCAACGATCCTATTGGATTTTCATACAAGCTCAACGATTACTTCGCTCCTGGAGTTTTCGATATGCCTTGGCTTAATGCTTTTGCCTTAGAATTAGCGGTCATTGCCTGTGTGGCAGAAATAGTTCTAGGAATTGCCATACTATTTGGCGCACGAATGAAACTGGCGTCTTGGTCATTGCTCATTCTTATGATTTTCTTCACTTTTTTAACGGGCTACACGGCAGTAGCCAACTGGTTGTTTGACAACCACGAATCTGGCTTGACTCAGACCATAGAGGGAATATTTGGCTTTGTAATTCGCGAAGACTATAGCTACATGAAGGACTGTGGATGCTTTGGTGACGCAATTAAACTCAACCCTTGGGAGTCGTTTTTAAAGGACGTGATTCTTATGGTATTCACGGTGATTATTTTTATGAAACGCGATGTTATTGAAATGGGTGATCTTAAATCAGATTTGATCAACCTAGGTATTGCTATGTTGCTTATTGCCGGGTTCTCACTCGGTGTGGTTGGCTGGGCTTTCCCAATTTGGTTTTCATTCGTGTCGCTTGCATTATTACTGGGTATAAAGCAAGCAATGACCGCTGAATATAAAGATTGGATCATGGCCGCAGCTGCTACGGTTATTACCACATGGTTTTGCATTCATTGCATAAACCATCTTCCAATAAAGGACTTCAGACCTTATAAAGTGGGCAATAACATCAGCGAGCTTAAAGAATGTTCACCTGATGCACCACAAGATGTATACAAGGACACTTGGTATTATCGCGTAAATGGTGAAGTAGGAGAGTACACCACCGAGCAAGCACCGTGGAATATTGAAGGTGCCGAATTTGTGGATCGGGAGACTAAGTTGATCTCGAAGGGCTGTGAGCCACCCATCCACGACTTTATACTTGAAGATGTTGATGGGATGGATTGGACCGAGGACATACTGGCTGAAAAGTATATGCTTCTTGTGGTGAGCTATGATTTGGTCAAGACTGATGATGATGTTCAATCAAAACTCAACCAACTCTATGATGACGCCAACAATGATGGTGGGCCATACATGTATGGCTTGGCAGCCAACACCTTTGATCAGGTTGATGAATTCAAGCACGAACATCAAATAATGTATGATTACCTTACTGCTGACGGCACCATGCTGAAGACCATCATACGCGCCAACCCAGGTGTGGTTTTACTCAGCGAAGGCACAGTGCTGGCCAAATGGCATTATAATGATGTGCCAACTTACGATGAAATAAAAGCGGACCACCTTAACTAGGTATTTTTGTTTGATGCGCAAAACACTAATTGCCGGTAATTGGAAGATGAATCTAGATTGGGACGAAGCCATGACTTTGTTTGCCAATCTTGTGAAGCTTGAAGCTGAGAACCACATTAATGTGGAAGTAGCTGTTTTTCCTCCGTCTACATACCTACGCCATTTTTATGAGCTCAAGAAGGGTCGTAATTCTGGATTGGGTATTGGCGCACAAGATTGCTCCGCGCATGAATCTGGAGCTTACACAGGAGAAACTGCTGCATCCATGATCGCTAGTGTTGGTGCACAGTATATATTGGTTGGTCACTCAGAGCGAAGAGAATACCACAATGAATCTAATCATAGTCTATCTGATAAGGTCATACAAGCTTTGAAGTATGGCTTATCACCTGTGTTTTGCTGTGGTGAGAAATTGGAAGATCGAGAAAACGAGAATCAGACATTTGTGATTGACAATCAACTCGACTCTACGATATTTAATCTTTCGGAAGAAGATTTTAGTAAAGTGATTATTGCCTATGAACCAGTTTGGGCCATAGGTACAGGAAAGACCGCTAGCCCTGAGCAGGCACAAGAAATGCACTCGTTTATTCGAGGATTGGTGCAGAGCCGATATGGTCATGATGTCGCAGAGAAATGCCGCATTTTATACGGTGGCAGCATGAAACCAAGTAATGCCAAGGAGTTATTATCTCAGCCCGATGTAGATGGAGGTCTCATCGGTGGCGCCTCATTGAGCATTAAGGAATTTGCTCAAATTATTGACAGCTCTGTTTGAAAGGGAACGAACACCCTCTTGGCCTAAACTTACTTTTTCTTGCTACTTGAAGTGCTCGATGGTTTTTCAGGTGGTTTGGCAATTGAATCACGCATTTCGGTATCTGCCTGAATGTTGCGCAGCTTGTAATAGTCCATTACGCCTAAGTTGCCACTGCGAAATGCTTCTGCCATGGCCATTGGAATTTCAGCCTCGGCCTCGATAACCTTGGCTCGTGCTTCTTGTGCCTTCGCTTTCATTTCTTGCTCATTCGCTACAGCCATTGCTCTACGTTCTTCTGCTTTTGCTTGGGCAATATTCTTATCCGCTTCAGCTTGATCAATTTGAAGTTCTGCTCCAATGTTTTTACCAATATCCACATCGGCAATATCAATGGAA
>JALRDM010000358.1 GCA_023262195.1 Salibacteraceae bacterium
AATATTCATTGAAGTTGGCACTGGTTTCTTTTGTACCGGTGAATTCAATTACAATCAGCGGGAATTGCTCTCTATGAAAGAGCGCGTATGGTTGACTCATATTGTTTATCGGATTTGCTCGAAGGGATTATTCATGCAATATAAATACCTTGATGCTATATACCTCGAATACAGCAACGATTAAGTTATATATACTACTTAATTAGAATGCTTCGCCAATAAAGAAATACAAACCGTATCCTTCTGGTGTGAACGCCACGTCAAACCGTGTGTAAATATCCTTTTTTGGGAAAAGTAAAAATCGGGGCCCCAAACCGCCAGCAATTCGGATTCGGTTTAGTTGAAACCCATTTAAGTCGGGCGAAACCTGTCCAGCGCTGGCAAATGCCGATACTCCCCAGCGTTTTGCAAAGGGTAGGGGCAGTACCCGAAATTCACATTGACTTGCAATGAGATTTTTGTCGCGGTAACGACCGAGGTAATAACCACGCATCAAGCGCTCTCCTCCCATGAGCGCCAGTTGATTGAAGGGTACGGTGCCCTCCGTAAATTGTCCATAGAGTTGGAAAGCAAACACGTTGTGCTTTCCAACTGGTCGATATACCCGCAGATCCGAAAACAAGGAATTGAACGAAAATGTGCTACCCCATTGTTGTTGACTGGTCAACCAGGCTATTTCCGCAAATAGCCCATCACGCACATTGAGCACATTGTGTCGATTGTCATAGAGCAGTCCCCATCCCAACGATAGATCTAAAAACCCATCTCTTCCCATCGGATAAACAAAGGAATTTAGATCTTCAACGTCAAACCGAACGTTGCGCATAAGTTCAAAATCTACCTCAGGTCCCGTATAAAGCGATGGAAGCAGTTTAACCAATACCCGCTCTCTAAAACGAAACTCTGAGGCGGCAATTGTAGCCGTGACATTTGGAGCAGTGTTCGGTCCAATGTCAAAATAGGAGAGCGGGAAGTTTTGGTATTTGATGAGGCCAAGGAAAAAGAATCGGTCGCGGTGGGTGTAAATGGCGTGATCAATGAAACCTCCAAACTGATTTTCGAGCGTAATGAAAGAGAAGGAACTTACCTCGGAGAGTCTATTGGCTGTATCGCGTTTTGCACGATACACCAATACTGAACTTACGCCAAATTCAAAGCTTGTTTCAGGCGCATACGCCAAGGTGGGGTAGGCAATAAACTTGGGTTCTGCCGAGGATGTAGTGTCTTGAAGTACGTAGCGTAGGTAGCGCTTAACAAAAGATTGTCCTTGAGACTGATTACCAAAGCCTAAGAGTAACATCGCAACACAGACACAAATAATTAGTCTAGACATGGCACCTTTCAATCGGGCGAATTTACGGTACGGATAGGGTTTTTGTTTGCGACTTAACGATCAACAATCGGTATCCTCTAGTACACAGGCGTGTTACTTGATCGACTTTTTATGAAAGCAATAGAAGTCTGATTAAAAAGAGCGGACCTTTCTACATTCACCACATGACCGCAATCTTTGAAAATGCTCAGTGAGGCTGAAAGGTGCTTGGCCACGGTAGCCTTTACTCCTGGTAAAAACATAAAGTCTTCTTCACCCATAATGTACAGTGTGGGAATGCCGCAATCCTTGGACCGAAACAAAGACAGAATGGGGTTCACCTCGGCAACCAAACCAAACCAACGTTTGAATTCTTTTTGATAGAGCTTCTTGGCCTCGTTTATAAACATCAACCTAGATGCTCGGTGATTTTCTTTGGGCATAATAATCCACGCAAACAGCTTGTAGGTAAGTAAATATGGTATGAGTGATTTGGTCCATGAGCCCAGTCGCATAAGTATTTGCCCTCGAAGGTTTAGTTTTAATATGGCTCCACCCATTACCAAGCTCTGAACCCTTTCAGGAAATCGTTCGGCCAGCTCTCGAGTAATGATCGTACCGAGTGATATGCCTACAAAATGTGTTCGATCGATGCTCAAATGATCAAGAAGATCTATTACATCATTGCCAATGCTCTCAAAAGAGTAGTCTTTCTTCAAGCTCCATGGATGGTTTTTTGACCGTCCGTGGCCGCGTAGGTCCAACATCAATACATTGAAATGTTTGCGAAACTCCCTTATCTGAGCAGACCAAATGGAACTGCTACCTCCCGCACCATGCACGAAAGTTACCCAAGGAGCCTCAGGTGATCTGAAGTATGTTTTGTGAAACAACACGCTAGGTATAACAAGCGTCAGAGGTTATTGGTTTTGGAATGAGGACTTTTGATATTAACTTGTCAAGATATATGAGCGATGCAACGGCCTGAATACCATTATCGATTATCTGTAAACACCTTACTCAAGCTCTCGAATCATTTTGAATCCTCAGTGTTATCAATCTTAATGCTATGAAATATACTCTCGAATAGGGGTTTGATTATTTCATACCTGTTGGTTACAAAATAATTCGGCTCATTATATCTATTCACCACCATGAAATGAACACTTTCAATTTTTGTTTCTTTGTCAATTTCACTTATTACGACACCTGAAAAGTTATCGCTAATTGTCGAAAATGCACCCGATAGTAAAAACTCAAACTCTTGTTCACTTTGTCCACGAATATTAAAGTTATGATTATGTATCAATTTGTCCAATACTTTAACATCGTTCCATATTTTGCCTGTTCGTCTTCCTGCTTTTCCGAAACTCGTAATATGTTGTTTTTGTGATAATTAAATTTGCTATAACGGTTTGGCTATGCGCAGTATACCGCAGGGTATTGCGTATAGGTGTTGTTGGCGATAGTCGTTCTTTTTTTGTTTTTATTCGCTAATTTCCAAAAATGATTTTAGCTTTGAGCTATGAAACCAAATGAAATAGCGCAGATTTTTTCAAAGTATGTAGAAGAAGGTACGACTGCGAAAGGAATAAAAGTTCAATCTTTTTTTAGCAGGCTTTCGCCTTCTCAAAAGCGATTAGTAGCAAAGAATATTTCAAAAGCGTATGCTACATTTTTGGAAGAAGAGAAAGCGAAGTCCGATCTAAGAAAAAAGAAAAAACAACTGAGATAGGCCTAGCGCATTTAGCACAATGGCATCTTCACTAAAAAGGCGGATACACCGACATGAGCTTACAAGCCGATTCTGACCGTATGAGTATGAATGAAAGCATTCAGCAGTCTACCAAAGATAAAAAAGAACGTGCCAAACGCGCCAACCAAGAAGAGATTGTCTACCTACAATGGGCAACATTTAAAGTAAATAACGAGCTGTATGGCATAGATGTAATGCAAGTAAAAGAGGTGCTGCGCTATACAGCAATTACGCCGGTTCCTGGCTCAGAGTATTACATCATGGGCATTATCAACCTACGAGGCAATGTAGCAACGGTAATTGATCTACGCCGTTTCTTTAATATGCCTTCCGTCGGTCTTGATGACGACACCCGCATCATCATGGTTGAGTTTAACGAGCAAGAAGTGATCGGCCTGGTTGTCGATAGCGTTGATGAAGTTATCAACATCCCGCAAAACGAAGTTGAACGAGCGCCTAGCGTGACAAGCGATGAAACGAGCCGCCGCTATGTACAAGGAGTCTCTTACTACAATGGTAGCCTGACGATCCTAATGGACCTTAGCAAAATGATGGCTAGCATCACGCCTATTAACGAAGAGGATTTTCACTAATCCTTTGAGGTTTATACATAGGCAATTAACGAAACCAGTTATTTGCCTATGTGCAATACTAATTGACGAGACCGGCTTTTATGGCGGTGCTCCCATACATAAATACCCTGCCACGTTCCTAATGCCAACCGCCCATTTAGAATAGGAATCGATAAGCTCGTT
>JALRDM010000380.1 GCA_023262195.1 Salibacteraceae bacterium
GGTGGAAATGTTGGGGTGCAATCCTCGGCAATTATTGTTCAAGGTTTGGCAAATAACTCCTTGGGTCTATCAGGCATTTGGAGTAAACTTTCGAAGGAATTTAGCGTTGCGCTGCTCAATGGAGTGGTTTGTGCCGCAATCATTTTCGGTTACAATGTGCTCTTCAGCGATTCACTTGCATTGAGTTATACCGTGAGTTTAGCGCTTTTCAGTGTGATTTTAGTGGCTGCACTATTTGGAACCTTCGTTCCTCTAGTGTTGGATAAATACAAAATAGACCCCGCCTTGGCTACCGGTCCATTTATCACAACGGTGAATGATGTGTTGGGGCTTTTCATTTATTTCCTCATCGGTCATCTACTATACATAGCATGAAGGCTTGTCTGCTATCTGTATTCCTAATTTCGGGTATTGTTGTTTTTGGTCAAAGGAAAATGCCTGCCTTTTCCTTTCATCACAACAGCATCGAATTTGCAGATGCCAATCGGTCATTCAACGATGAAAATCAATTTAGTGACACCCTTCATGATGAGCGGTTGGTCATTGGACTAACAAAGATTTTGAATGATAACCCCGAGCTGCATATTATGTTGATCGGCCATATAGCGGCCAATGAAGAAACAGGACTCGGTATGCGTAGGGCGGCATATTTAAAAAGCCGACTTGAAGAAAAAGGAATAGATGCAGCTCGTTTGGAAGTAAGTTCTAAAGAGAGTTCCGAACCCATTATCGCCTCTGATATTATTCTAAAGTTAGAAAGCCAAGTGGAGAAAGAGGCTGCATTACAGCGAAATCGAAGGGTAGAGATAGAGGTGGTTAATTCGGCTGAGAGGCAATGAAAGTTTTAATCATTGATAAAGTGCATCATGCCTTGCATGAGATTTTAGAGCGCGCAGGACATCAATGTTTGGATATATCTGAAGCTACCGAACAAGAAGTGCGAATGGCGCTTCCCTTCGCTGAGATTTTGGTTTTGAGGAGTCGCATCTCGATTGGTCAGGATGAAATTTTATCGGCTAGAAATCTCAAAATAATTGCACGGCCAGGCTCAGGAATTGAGCACATCGATAAGGAGTTTGCGCATAAGAATGGGATTCGTGTGGTGACTTCACCAGAGGGAAATCGTCAGTCCGTTGCCGAACATGCCTTGGCAATGTTACTGACGCTCTTTAACCGTATCATCATTGCTAATTCCGAAGTAAAACAGGGTAAGTGGGATCGAAAGTCCAATCAAGGTATAGAGCTGTCAGGAAAAACAATTGGCCTAATTGGATTTGGAAATACAGGTTCGGCATTTGCAGAAATACTTTCCGGATTTGATGTAAAAATTTTGGCCTTCGATAAATACAAATCGGGGTTTCCATATGAAGCAACCATGGAGCGGCTCTTCGAAAGCTGTGATATAGTGAGCCTTCACATACCGCTTACAAATGAAACTACTGGTCTCATATCTAATCAGTGGTTGAGTCAGTTCAAAAAACCAGTGTACTTAATCAATACTTCTAGAGGGCCAATTGCACAGAGCCATGCATTGCTCGAAGGACTGAACAACGGACAACTCAAGGGTGTGTGCCTCGATGTGCTTGATGAAGAAAGCGAAAACTTGACATTGCCTGAATTGAGCCAAATACCTCAAGCAACCCGAGAGTTGATACAACATCAAAAGGCAATTGTGACTCCACACATTGCGGGGCTTACAGAGCAGAGTTATGAGAAATTATCAAAAGTCTTAGCTGAAAAGATTCTGGCTGAGATCTAGTCAAGCGCGGTTTTGATAAATGACGCTGACTTACTATCCAGAATGATATTGTAGGTTCCGTTGGGTAAGCTCGAAATGTTAAATTTTAATTTATACATGGAGACCCAAGAGGCCGCAAATGTGTGTAAAGCATACATACTGAGAAAACAATAATGCAGCTAGCATGGTGATAAGTGAGGAAAAATCAAGATTGCTAGACAGTTTCTCATAACACCGTTGAGGGATATCAAAGTTAAAACGGATTGGTTGCCCACACGGATAACTCAGGGATGAAACCTTTGTCTCTCATTTCAAGAATGGCTGCGATGGAATGAGCAATGTCTGCACCACCCAACTTATTGTCTTGTTCATCGCGCTCTTCGCGATTTTCAGCGGCAAAGGCGCTGGCCACTTCACTGGGGTTTACCAACGAAACTCTGATGTTGTATGGTCGAAGTTCTGCTTGCCAACACTGAGTCATTCCACGCACTGCAAATTTAGACGCAGCGTAAACCGTACCTGCCGCGAAGCCTTTTTGGCTAGCTGTAGAACCAATATTTATGATGTTGCCATAGTTATTGGATTTAAATATTTCAGCAATCTCTTGAGTCAGCAAGGTCAGTCCAAAAACATTGGTTGTATAAACACGCTGCATATCTTCTACATTGATGTCACCCAACTTTGAGAATGTACCGATCCCTGCGTTGTTGATGAGTACATCAACCCCGCCCAATAGTTTAATAGCCTCGTGAGCTTTCTCGGGAATCTTACCTAAATCGCCAATGTCGAAATGGAGACCAATGGCGCCTATATCTGCTGCTACCGTATCCAGCTTGGCTTGATCACGTCCTGTGATTAAAACCTTTGCACCTTTAGATATTAAGAGTTTAGCGGTTTCTTTACCTATTCCTGAACTGCCACCAGTGACGATGATTTTTGCTTTGTCGAGTGTCATAATTTACTTTTTCGAGTGATCACGCATTAACATACGCAGCGTGTGTCTTGTTTTTTGCTGGAGTAGAATTTCTTTGCCCGAGGCAAGCTCATTTGCAATTTTTTCGTTGAAATGGCGAATGGTCAGTAATTCCAATCCTTCATTATAACGCACTTCATAATCGTTTTGAAGGTCTGATATTAGTTCTCCAAGCCTGCTTTTGTCTGCATCAACGCTTACTGAGAAGCTTATGGCAGAGTTTTGCATGGTATTGATTTTCATGCGATGGTTTGAAAATCGCTGAAATAAATCACTGATGTGCTCCTCCACAATAAAACTGAAATCTTTGGCCGAAATGCTAATTAGAACTTGGTTCTCCTTAAA
>JALRDM010000418.1 GCA_023262195.1 Salibacteraceae bacterium
TTTGAAAAAAAGCTCGAACAATTAGATGAAAAAGAGTACAGTTCGTCTGTTGATGATTTAAAGAGTCAATTAATGCATGTGCATTTTCATTGATCTCTGGATTGTCAGAAACATTAATAAACGGAAGATCATTTTTTATGATGTACTTCTTCCAGTCCTTATTCTCAAACTCAGTTCCTACAGCGTAAACAGCTACACCTTTATCTTTATACTCGAGGTAGAGGTCTTTAAGTTTTGGAGTCACCTTTTTACAATGTCCGCAACCACTGTCCCAGAAATATAAAATGGTGTATGGAGCATTTATCTTGTACAAATCTTGCCATTGATCGGCAGTGTCTTTCAAAATAAGATTTGGGGCTTGTTTGCCGATAAGTATTGGCGCCATCTTGTCGACCCGTTCGCAAAACTCTTCGAGCTTTTTCTTGCTTAACCACCAGGCTTTGTCTGGACAATAATAGTTCTGGCCCATATGAACAAGCACCGCATCCATACCCATGATTTTTGAGTCCTCAAAACTGCTTGTGATGTAATGCACCACATACTTGTACATTTCCTTATTTCCATCAGTCCTTTTAACGAGTAAATCGGCTTCTTTAATAACACTGTCAGTCACTTGAGGCACGAGTTTGGACATGTAGTAAGACAGTTTATTGTGAAAAACGGGAGTGCGGAGTAGTCTTTCATCTGTAAAGTCTACATCACTTAAGTATTGTGATTTGAATTCCCGATAACGCACTCTCTGACGCTCATCTTCATCCAGAATATCTTTGTATTCAGGAACGTCAGGTTCCGCAGAGGCTTTAAAAACTTTTGACACCAAAAGTTCTGGATTTTCTTCAATGAATTTGGTTTTATATGCAATCACTTCCTTATCCACCTCGAGTAGCTGTTCTTGCAACTTCTCATTTTCTTTTCCTTCAGCACTTTCAAGCTTTTTCTTTAGGACTTGTGCTCGGCCAGACTTACTCTCTATGAAATTTAGATATTCATAAAACTTCTGGTTTTCCACAGATTCCGCAATCTTCATTGAAGGAACGAAGTTGCCGGCAACCGTACTCATTTCGAGCTTTGGTTCATTAACTACAAATTCAAAATATGATTTTTTATCGCTGAGAATTATAGAGTATATACCTCCAACAATAGTGTCTCCACTAAATTCAAAAGCCCCAGATTTATCTATGGTAGCGGTATCGAAGTAATATTGTTTTTTTCCATAATAGTTGGCCATGTAAACCACACTATCGGTCGAATCTGAGAGGTTAGCTACCTTGAATTTGTATGAGTAATTTGTAATCGGTTCTTGAGCGAACAGAAAACCAACAACTAAGACTAAGGTGACTGTAAAAAACGCCTTCATATTCATTTTACTTTTATGATTCAAAGCAATTCAAAAAACTCTGTGCATGAATGGGCTTTTAACACGCTCTTAACAGCGATTTTTACATTTCTTGGTCGACTTTTTTTGATCAATTGAGTCTATTATATATGTGTAACATTCGTCACATATTTTTTGAGTCCATTATGCGATCTTTATCAAGTAAAAATCAACATATCATGAAAAGATTCTCAAATCTGCCACATCTAGTTCTAAGTCTTTTGACATTGACATTAACTTATTCCTGTAAAAATGATGGTTGCAATGACCCAATCGCGTTTAACTATGACCCAGAAGGAACTTCAGAAGAGACATGTCTCTACGAACCCAAGGAGGTTCAATTTAGTGTTAACCCAGTTTTTGGAGACGAGACACTGGTGATTGACAAAGATTTCACTCTTGATGATGGGCGTTCAATAAAGTTCACCTATTATGGTGTATATCTGTCCAACCTGTCATTCTTAGAAAAAGATCTTGATGACACACAACCATGGAGTGATCAGGATGTGATGCTTCTCAGAAATAATGAGTTTGAGATTAATGCCTCTTACCTCAATAAAAGTGACATCACTGAAATACACTTTGATATAGGGGTAGATACTGCGATATATGACCAAGACCCTACCACCAGTGATTTAATTACTGATGATAGTCCATTGGCCATACAAGTTCCTAGCATGTATTGGGGGTGGGCCGGAGGCTATCGTTTCATCAGTATTGAAGGTGAGGTTGATACTTCTGCAACTATGGATGGTACTGCCATGGTTCCGTTCGCCTTTCACTGTGGCTTGCCGGCTAATTTGAAGTCGCTATCCTTACCGTTTATTGGCCTTAATGACAATAAGAGCACCATTGATTTGTCAATGTCTTTAGATTTTGAGGTGTTGCTCGATGAGGTTAGCTTTACTTCTGGAGATCTTATCATACACAGTGGTATGCACCCAACTACCGTTAAAATCATGAACAACTCAGTATCTGCCTTTGAGATTTCTAATTAGTTATATCGCCATTCTGGTGCTGTCTGCATGTGGCAGTAAACCTGAATTTGAACTGGTAGAGCAGGATCCAAAAATTCGAATCCAGTTTGAGATGCTCAATGACGGTCAATCTGTAGATATTGGAGATCGGTTTGTTGATCAAAATGAATTCAACCTGCAATTGAAAACGATGCGCTTTTATATATCAGATTTGAGATTGGTTGGCAACGATGGTGAACAAGAACTATCTGAGGTTGAACTTGTAAACTTCAATGAATTACAAGATGGTCAGGTGAATCCGTTTGTTCAGGGATATGATTTTATTGTAAAAAAGGATGTATTCAATGAGTTGATTTTTGCGATTGGGCTCGATGCTGAAATGAATTCCACGGACCCTACCATTCTGCCGAAGGATAATCCTCTGAGTGCGAATAGCCAAATGTACTGGGACTGGGGGTCTAAATATATTTTCATCATGCTAGAGGCGGGTATTGACCTAGATAAGGATGGGGTTATGGATGATGATATTGGCTTTCATACCGGCTTGGATGAGCAGTATTTCGGGCTGCAGGATAAAACAATATCGCTTGCGCTAGAAGCTTTTGAAAAAGACACCATCACCGTTTCTATTGACTGGAATAAACTGTTTCCAACAACAGGTGCCAATGCAATTGATTTGAATCAAGCACCATACTATCACGCAAATGCCGATCAAGAAGCTAGAGATATGACTAGGCTTTTTGCCGAAAACTTCATTGGTGCGATTGATATAAAGTGATACAGTATGGCAAGAATCATGTATTTGTTCATGCTTTTATTGACTCTAGCATCATGTGCGCCTGAGTCAACCCGTGTTGATGGTTTTCAAATTCCAGAGATTGTTTATCCGAAGGATAACCCAAGTTCGGATGCTAAAATAGAACTAGGTCGCAGGCTATTTTTTGAAAAAGCCCTAAGCATTGACTCGTCCATTAGCTGTGGTTCTTGTCACAAACCAGCATTGTCTTTTGCAGACAGTGTAGCTTTAAGTGATGGGGTAATGGGCAGGAAACCATTTCGCAACACACCATCCATCATCAATGCTGGATTTCTACCATATTTTATGATGGAAGGTGGAGTGAAATCGCTCGAACTACAGGTGTTGGCACCATTGCAAGATCATAATGAAATGGCGTTACATGTATTTGAAGCGTGCAAAAGGTTGAATGCAGATTCATCATACTCAAGACAGTTTGATTTAGTGTGGGGTGACTCTGCCACACCATTCACATTAACTAGGTCTATAGCTTCGTTTGAACGCGAGTTGATCATCTTTAATTCAGCATTTGATAAATATCTTGAAGGCGATTCGCTTGCATTGTCTGAAAGTGCTCGCAGAGGAAAAGACTTGTTTTATTCAGATCGCACCGATTGCTCAAGCTGTCATACGGGTAGATTGCTCACCAATTTTGAGATTAAAAACAATGGATTGGCAAAGGTCTATGAGGATAAGGGGCTGTTTCGTCTGACTACCAAAGATGAAGATGCGGGTAAGTTTAAAATTCCAAGTTTGAGAAATGTAAAACACACAGCGCCATACATGCATGACGGAAGCCTGACTTCCCTAAAAGCGGTGCTAAACCATTATAATCGTGGTGGGATGGGACATCCGAATCAAGATCCTCTTGTAAGACCTCTCGACTTAAGCGAAAACGAAGTGGAAGACCTCATCGCTTTTCTTCGCTCCCTGTGATTTAATGTGAAACATGTTCCTTAGAACAGTATCGGCCTATTTTTAACTGGGCCGACTTTGACCCAGCCTTACTTGCACGTTGCCAATATTTACAAGTGTTTAGGTGATCACCCAATTGGTAATAGTTCACGCCAATATTCACGAGCGCTTGATGGTTGTCAGAATTAATGGCTATGGCCTGTCTGTAGGCCTTGTTTGACGCCTCATATTCTTCCATTTCGAAATGGCACAATCCTAGGGCAACCCAAACTGATTCATCTCCTGGGAGGGCGTTTGATGCATCAGTAAAGTGACTTTGTGCTATGTCTATTTTGCTCAATTGATATGCTGCAACACCAGCATTGTATAGTGCTTTAAAATCACGAGGCTCAAGCGCAAGAACTTTATCAAATGTTTCAAGCGCTTCTTGATACTTTTCTGAATGCATTTGACATATTCCCAAAAGTTTAAGTGCATCGGCAGATTTATTCAAGCGTGGAAAACTCAGAAGGGCGTAAATAGCTGCATCAAAGTCATTCAATTTGTAGTAAATCCTTGCTTTGTTTAGCTGAACTGAGCCGCAAGGTTGCTCAATGCAATACGTTTGGTAATCAACAAGTGCCTCATGTAAATCTCCCCGCTGTTGTTTGATTTCCCCGCGTAGTTTGTAAAGTGCTGCACTTTCTGTGCGTTGAATGCGTTTGTTGATTATGCCCATTGCCCGAATAGTGTCGCCCTTTTCCAGTACTCGAAACGGTCGCTTGAGCCGCATTGTTTGTGCGTTTACAGTACTTGAAACGAATGCTATTAGAGTTAAGATTAACAGTGACTTCACGACACCAAACGTACTTTGATTTGTGCCGTACTGTATTCTACCACCTTGACGGTTGCTCCTTTAGAAATATAGCCAGACTCCGCGCTCGCACTGTAAAGTGTATCAGCAATTTCTACCTTTCCTGTTGGCATTAAGTCCGTGCGAGCTACACCGATTTCACCTATTAGATCAAATTCTTTTGTTGACGTACCCACATAGCCTTCTTCTTTCCGTTGCTCTGTGTTGAGCACTAGCCTAGATAATAGCCCAGACTCAAACAACCTTACAGCCAAGAACAAAGAACCGGTGATAGAAATCCCACCGGATATAAACACCACCAAAAACGCTTCGATAATTCTGCTGTCTGCAACGGGCGTAAAATCAAAACCAACATTACCTATTAAACTCAATGCCAGACCAGCAATACTTAGAACCAAACCAGCGATGCCCGCTATTCCAAATCCAGGAATTACAAATACTTCTAGACCGATCAGAATTAAACCCACAACAAATAGCAAGATCTCCCAATTGTCTGCAAGTCCTTCCAGATAAAGCGGCATGAAGTAGAGCAGGGCTGCGGTGATCGCGGCTATAATTGGAAAACCAACTCCTGGCGATTGCAACTCGAAGTAAATACCTCCAAAGATTACCAAGATCAATAATCCGCTAACCGCTGGGTTAATGAGCCATCCAATTATATGGTCTATTGTGGTCAGTCGCTGCTTTACAACCGTGTAGTCTGTAATACCACAATGATTTAAGACTTCACTTACGGTGTTGTATTCCCCATCACAAAATCCCAATTCAATAGCTTCATTTACGGTGAGGGTTACGACTTTACCCTCAACAGAAACACTATCTACTACCTTATCCGGATCTACCATTGCCTCTGCAATATCCGGATTGCGACCATTTTCCTCTGCCGTGGCACGCATTTTTTTGCGCATATAACTCTGATACTTATCGGGCACCTGTTCACCACTTTGATTTACAACTGTGGCAGCACCAATAGTGCTACCAGGCTGCATAAAAATGCTGTCACAAGCCAAGGATATCAATGCCCCAGCAGAAGCTGCATTATTTTCAATTAAAACGTATACCGGAATATCGCTTTGCAAGATTTTGGTGCGTATAGAGTCAGCCGCATCAACCGAACCACCGTAAGTGTTCATATTAATTACTATGGCATCCACTTCCAGTTCGTGTGCTTCATCCATGGCAAGTTTCACCTTTCGCCAAATTGGGGGAGCTATCTCTTCTTTAATGTCAAATTGGTACACACGAGCTTCTTGTGCTAATGAGTATAGCTGTGCGAACAGTAATAGAGTACAAAAAACACCTCGAATCATTGGATAAAGTTAACTCGATTGGACGAGTGAAATGCGGATTCCTTTTCCAATTTTAATTATGGCTTTAAAGTAGCGGAGAATGAAATTCAGCGAATAGAATGTCAAAGTATTCACTTGTAGTGTTTGAGCGGCTAACTGGAATAGGCGATTATGAGTAGTTATGAGCGTAATTGTTGGCCCAGGCTAAAAAAAGCGTCAAACCAAAGTGGAATGACGCTTCAAGGAATTTTTAGGTTCAAATATTTACTAGCCTAAAAACGGATATCTATAGTCCTTTGGAGGCACGAATGTTTCTTTAATCGT
>JALRDM010000011.1 GCA_023262195.1 Salibacteraceae bacterium
AATCATGGAGTAGCGGATATCCGAAAGAGTATCGTCAATAACTACCTGAGCCTTTTTATAACCTACGCTGCTAAAAACGATCGTATCATTTTTGGCCACTACCAAAGAGAAAAAACCGTAATAGTCGCACATCGTACCACGATTTTCACCTTTAATTAAAACGCTAGTGAAAGGAACTGGGGTGAGACTATCACCAGAAACAACCACGCCTGAGAGTTGGACTAAACCTGCACTAGGATCGGGGTCAGATTGACATAAACCTTCGTTTAGGAAGGAAAAAACAGCAAGTAGAGGTAAAAGGTATTTTAGCATCACTAAGCGCATTATTTTCTGTAAAAGCTACCCTCAAAGGTGCCAACATTTCCGGCCATATCTACAACCTCTATTTTCAATTGTTGTAGCGTTTTCATTACTTGTATGTCTGAAACACTGATAGTCAGTCGATTACTCTTGGGTTCGTAATCAGCTAAGACCCACTCATTATTAATTGTTGCATCAAACGACTCTATGCCGCTAAAATTGTCTGAAATAGTAAACAGAAGAGCACCTTGGGTAAATGTTTTATTCGTTGCAAAGTTCACTGAGGTAATGGACGGAGCTTGAGTATCTGTGGTTACACCAAATCTTCCCAGTGTTTTAGATTCACCGATCAACCAGTCTCCACTGCGCTTCGTTGGAATAGCACGTACTGGTCGGCCATCATTATTGAGTCTAGCCAACACTTCTCCTGATTTATATGGCTGACGATGCTGCACTTCAAGAGGATAGTTAATCGGAATGAACGGATTTAGAAACTCAATGCTTTGAGCGTCTTCTTTGAGTTCGAGCGCTGTGTTTTCGTATAAAGCATAGGGTTCGAGACCAAGCCTCCAATTTTCACTTTCGTATAAATAATATGCTGAGCAATCGATGTAGGTTCCTGATGGTTTGGTAGAAGGCGGTTTTGGGTTAACAACAATCTTAATGGTTGTCTCAGAAATATTTCCAGCAACATCCAGTGCTTGAATTAAAACTTCATGCTGTCCTTCAGAAAGGGTAACCAAGCCTTTATTTATTGGCGTTTTTAAGTTTGGTAGAAAATTACCAGGAAGCCGATATAGCCGCATGAATCGTTGATGGGTACGATAATAGTGCCCGTAATCAATAAGAGCGTTGAGCTGTCGGCTCACGTCAAATGCTATGCTGTCAGCAATAAATTTACTGTGCAGTTTACCATTCACAATGCAACGAATTTCATAAATGCCATTTCGGTTTACGGAGCCATCTTGAGAATCATATGCAGAAACTTCTAATCCAAAGGTGCCAGCTACTGAAACTGGATTTCCACCCGCAACGAGTCCACGCGATACTCTGAAGCGGTTATTTGTTTGGCTAGTTGCGTCATAAACTCCAATTGCTTCAATAACCGGTGGTTTCTGATCGGATGCAGGGAAGTCAAATAAGAGCGGGTTTCGAGGTATTTCACTCTGCGTTTCTCTTATTTCAAAATGGAGGTGCGGACCTCCGCTTCCACCTGTATTTCCTGAGAAAGCTATAATCTCGTCTTTTGATACTTGAAGATCATTGCTGCCAGGATACACATCTACAGTAAACGATTTTAGGCGGTACTGTTCCTGCTTAATGTAAGCTTCAATGGTTTCGTTAAAACCATTTAAGTGAGCATACACTGTGGTATATCCCTGAGGGTGGTCAACATAAATAACCTTTCCGTATCCGTAGGGTGAGATTTTAATTCTACTGACAAATCCTTCTTCAACGACATGGACAGGCAGATTGACATTCCCATTGGTTTTTAGATCGACTCCAGCGTGAAAGTGATTTGGTCTTAACTCACCATAATTTCCAGAGAATGCAGGGACAATTTCAAGGGGATTGGCTACATAAAAAGGTTGAAGCTGACCGATAACAGAGACGCAATTCAAGCATAAAAAAAAGAAAATGATTGATAGAAGTCGCTTCATTGTTAACGCTGCGAATATTGTCAACATTGTCAATACAAGATTCATTCATTCCTGTTTTGATTACCAAATATTTTGTCAATATTTGGACAGCTCGAAAGAGCTACACCATTATTCTATAAATAGCTTAGTGTGACAGATTTAAACGATTCGATTGAAAGTCTTGGTAAAAAAACGGACGCACTCATTGATGTGCTTCGTAAGGCTCGGATTAAAATCGAACAATTGAATCAAGACAAGGAGCGGCTCAACAAGAAATGTGAGGATGAAGCGAAGCGAATTCTTGAGCTAAAAGAAGAGAATAAAGTGCTGAAACTAGCAGCTGCGATTAAGGGAAATGAGGAGACGGTATCAGACTCAAAGCGCAAGATCAGTCAAATGGTGCGGGAAATAGACAGATGCATCGCAAAATTGAACGATTAACCAATGAGCGAACTTTCAATAAAGGTCAATATTGCAAACAGAACTTATCCTTTATCGGTTTTGAGAGAGGAAGAAGAAGAAGTGAGGAAGGCAGCAAAGTACATAAACGAGCGCTTGACAGAACTTCAAAAGAGTTTTGCGGTTAAAGATAAGATTGATCTCTTTGCCATGCTAGCGCTTGAAATGACCCTAGAAAAGGGGCATGGAAAGGAAGAGTTGGTGAATGACCAAGTAGCGAACAGCATTACTGAGTTGATCCAAAAGATTGATTCAGAGCTTGCATCGAAATAACGTTCTTTAAAATATTCCCGCACGAACCAATTTGGTTTTGTAACCTGAACATTAATAACGCTGGGGTGAATCTTAGTGTTGAAGAGGGCAGGCCTGTTTATCCCAATTTTATAATTGGGAGATTTTTCCGATTTATCGGGAAGACACTGGACGTCCGATTTAACCGGATAACTCCAAAAATTAGCTTTTCAGGAGGTTACAATGCTCCCGGTTTGTGCGGGTTTTTTTATTCGAAAAAACTAACAATAGAATGATAGAAACAATTGTTGGAATTGCTGGAGCTGTAATCGGTGCATTGCTGGTTTACTTCGGTTTAAAAAATTCCATTAAGACCGAAAAACAAAGGCTGATCAAAGAAGCGGAAAGCGAGGCAGAGCGGATCAAGAAGGATAAAATGATCCAAGCCAAAGAGAAATTTGTGCAGCTAAAAAGTGAGCACGAAAAGTCGATCCTAGCAAAGGATAAGAAGATCAATGAAGCCGAGAGTCGTGTGAAACAGAAGGAAAATACGCTGAATCAAAGACTGGGCGATGCAAAAAAGAAGGAGCAAAAACTTGATCAACTTAAGGAGAACCTCAATCGACAGATTGAGGTAAACATGAAAAAAGAGGAAGAGTTAGAAAAACTTCTATCCAAGCAAGTCAAACAACTCGAATCCGTAAGCAACATAAGCGCTGATGAAGCTAAAGAGCAGCTTAAAGAAGTGCTTATAAGTGAAGCGCGTACTGAGGCCATGAGTCTTATTAAGGAGATTCATGATGAAGCTAAGCTCAACGCCAATACGGACGCGAAAAAGATTGTGGTTGAAACCATACAGCGAATCGCCACAGAGCAGGCTATCGAAAACTCAGTGTCTGTGTTCAACATCGAGAATGATGATGTGAAAGGGCGAATCATCGGGCGAGAGGGACGAAATATTCGTGCCATTGAAGCGGCCACGGGTGTTGAAATCATTGTGGATGATACACCAGAGGCAATCATTTTAAGTTGCTTTGACCCGATTCGAAGAGAAATCGCAAGATTGTCGCTTCACCAGTTAGTGACAGACGGTAGAATTCACCCTGCACGGATTGAAGAGGTGGTGAAAAAGACTTCCAAAAAGCTTGATGATGAAATCATGGAAACAGGCAAGCGCACTTGCATTGATTTGAATATTCATGGTTTACATCCCGAACTTATCCGCATGGTAGGCCGCATGAAGTATCGTTCATCTTATGGGCAAAACTTATTGAAACACAGTAGGGAAGTGGCTAATCTTTGTGCGACTATGGCCGCGGAGCTTGGCTTAAATGCTAAAGTGGCGAAACGCGCTGGCTTATTGCATGATATTGGGAAAGTGCCTGATGAAGAAAGCGAACTGCCACACGCGTTGCTCGGAATGAAATTGGCCGAGAAATACAATGAAAAACCCGATGTGTGTAATGCAATAGGAGCACACCACGATGAAAT
>JALRDM010000023.1 GCA_023262195.1 Salibacteraceae bacterium
CCTGAAACAATGGCATCAGCCTTACCTAGGCGAATGTAATTGTATGCATCAATCAGCGCATTTGTACTTGTAGCACAGGCGCTTACCACGCTAAAGTTTGGGCCACGAAATCCATGTTTCATTGAAATATGACCCGCAGCAATATCTGAGATCATTTTAGGAATGAAGAAAGGGTTGAAGCGCGGAGTTTTATCATTCTCGATAAACCCTTGCACTTCATCTTGGAAGGTCATTATACCGCCAATCCCCGAACCGAAGATGACTCCAATTCGATCTGGATCATAATCTCCATTCTTTATGCCGGAATCACTTACTGCCTCATCCGCAACTATGAGTGCAAACTTGGCAAACAGATCTAGCTTGCGGCTTTCCTTCCGATCAAAGTGGTTGTCTAAATCAAGATTTTTTACCTCGCAGGCAAACTGGGTCTTGAATTTAGAAGCATCAAAGCGGGTAATTGGAGCAGAGCCACTCTTTCCATTCAAGAGGCCTTCCCAATATTCTTGTGCGTTATTCCCTATAGGAGTAAGCGCACCGATTCCGGTAACAACTACCCGCTTTAATTCCATGCTTTTTGTTTGCTTGTTGACGCGATTAGCTTGCGTGCTCTTCAATATACTTTACAGCTTCACCAACGGTGGCAATGTTTTCTGCCTGATCGTCTGGTATAGCAATGTTGAATTCCTTTTCGAATTCCATAATTAACTCAACTGTATCTAATGAATCAGCTCCTAAGTCATTAGTAAAGCTCGCCTCTAAAGAGACTTCTTCTTTATCTACACCTAATTTGTCTACGATGATTGCGACAACACGTTCTTGAGTATCAGCCATAATTGCTTAAATTTTTGTTTTTCGTTAAGAGACTGCAAAGAAATATCTTTTGCGCTTTAAAACAAATCGAATATTACAGATGAAGATCTGCGATTTCATCAAAGGATTTCCGTTTTAACTCTGGAACCATTGCATTGTCTGTTGGATAACCCACTGGCAAAAGGAGATAGGGTCGCTCATTGTCTGGTCTTTTCAAAATTTTGGACAGAAAATTCATGGGGCTTGGAGTATGCGTAAGCGTGGTCAATCCTGCATTGTGTATGGCATTGATGAGCATTCCGCATGCGATACCCACCGACTCATTTACATAATAATTCTGCCACTTTTCTCCGTCTACATATTCAAATGGTCGCTTAAAAACAATTATCAGCCACGGGGCAGTTTCTAAAAACGGTTTGTGCCAATCGGTTCCGATTGGGGCCAAATCCTGAAGCCATTTTTCGCTCATTCTACCGTTGTAGCTTTCATATTCTTCTTTTTCAGCTGCCTTTCTTATCTCAGATTTGACCTCCGAATTGCCCACTATAGAGAAAGTCCAAGGCTGCTTATGCGCACCCGATGGAGCTGTGCCAGCTGTCATCACCAAGTCCTTAATCAACTCAAACGGCACAGGTTTATCCGAAAAGTCTCTTACACTCCTGCGCATATTCGCCAATTGGTATTGATCGGTAGCTTTTTGCCTCGACTCCTCCTCGGTCAATCTTCGTGCTGTGTATGGAATAAAACCTTTGTCTTCGCTCATGCCTTCGTTTACATTTGATTGCCGAAAAATAGGATATGACCAACAACGCACAAGACAAAATTAGACTGGCCATTTTCGCTTCTGGTTCAGGCAGCAATGCGGAAGAATTTATGAAGCGTTTTGGTCAGCATCCCCAAATGGAGGTAGCTCTTATCGTGACCAATAATCCTAATGCTGGTGTCATTGAACGAGCTCAGCGCCATTCTGTCGAAGTCTTAGTGGTAGAAAATAAGACCTTAAACGACCCCGAAGCTTCTCTCACACCACTTCAATCAAGAAAAATTGATTGGGTTGTACTGGCAGGTTGGCTCAGGCTCATTCCTACTTTTTTAATCGAAGCATTCCCTCACAGAATTGTAAATATTCACCCTGCTCTTTTACCCAAATTCGGGGGTAAAGGAATGTATGGCAAGCACGTGCATCAAGCGGTGTTTGATCAAAAAGAAAAGGAAAGCGGCATCACCATACATTTTGTTAATGCACATTTTGACGAAGGTGAGATTATTGAACAGTTTAAAACCGAGCTATCTGAGGCGGATACGCCAGCCATCATAGAGCAAAAGGTGCGGGCGCTAGAAATCAATCACTATGCGTCAGTGGTAGAAAGATTGGTTTTGTCAGCATAAGATTTTATTTCAGCTACAATATGAATAAATTGGCCGCATAAAGCCTAATTAACGATTTCCATCATGACCAATTCCCCCTTAAAAATTGCATCGGTTGCCATTGTAGGTGTACTGTTTGTAATGCTTTTCAACACGTTTGATGTATTCGCATCGAGCGATGCTTATGTCAGCGAAAACTCCAGTATTGTCGTTGAACATCCCGTAGAACCGGAGCATGGAGAAGGAATGGATCCAATGCATGAAAATGCCGAGCACCATGATGAAGGCGGGCATCATGGACCCGATACTGCCCCACTCTTTTTCATTATACTGGCAGTGTTTATTGGAGCTGCAACTCGACACTTTTTAAAGGCTATACCTGTGCCATTCACGGCACTGCTGCTGATTATCGGCATCATACTCGGGGTGATGACTAGGCTGCATCTTTTCGAATCTTGGGGAGGACTCGATGTGAGCTTCATCGCTGACTCTTTTCATTGGGCAGCGCACATCGATCCTCACATGCTCTTCTTTGTGTTTTTACCCATACTCATTTTCGAGGCGGCATTTGCCATGGACCTGCACACATTTAAAAAGTCTGCCACCAATTCAGTAATTCTAGCCGTACCAGGAATTTTAGTGGCGATGATACTCACGGGAGCCATGGTTTATGCCATTGATATTTTAGATATTGGATTGGAAGGATGGGCCAACTGGTCGCTCGCTTTTATGTTTGGCTCAGTGATCAGTGCTACCGACCCAGTGGCTGTGGTTGCGCTTTTAAAAGATTTGGGCGCAAGCAAAAAGCTTGGGACACTCATTGAAGGAGAATCGTTACTCAATGATGGAACAGCCATTGTCTTATTTATGGTCTTTTTCTTAGGCTTATCTGGACAGTCTTCCGATGCAAATGGATTCGTAGAGTTCTTTAGAGTGGCGTTCGGGGGTATTGGTGTAGGACTCTTTATTGGGTGGATAATTCTTCGTTGGCTCAAAGGGGTGTTTAACGATGCCTTGGTAGAAATTTCTGCCGTGGTAGGTGCGGCATACATCACGTTTTATTTAGCAGAGCATTTTATGCACGTTTCGGGTGTTTTGGCCCTTGTGGCCCTCGGGTTGCTTATCGGTGGCTTCGGCCGATCTAGCGTTTCTCCACAGGTAGAGCATTTTATGCATGAGTTTTGGGAGTTGGCCGGTTTCATTGCCAACTGTTTGATATTCTTAATCGTGGGTTTTGTGATCGCAGAAAGAACTGAATTCACCGCCAACGACTTTTTGGTATTGGCAATTGTGTATGTGGGTATTCATATCATCCGAGGGGTGGTGATCTTGATCAGTTACCCATTCATGAAAAATGCGGGTTATGGGCTTCCCGTGAAGGATGCCATCGTGGTTTGGTATGGAGCGCTTCGTGGTGCCATTGGATTGGCACTGGCGCTGATGGTGGCTGGTGTGGATTCCGCAATCATGGGTGAGGCCATGGGAATAAGCATGGCAGAGGCTACCACCATCAAAGATCAATTCCTGTTCATCATTGCTGGAACGG
The DNA here is from genome assembly GCA_023262195.1 of Salibacteraceae bacterium. GTDB lineage: Bacteria > Bacteroidota > Bacteroidia > Flavobacteriales_G > Salibacteraceae > SHAN690. Next base: position 3,725 of record JALRDM010000023.1, read on the forward strand.
TTACGCTCACCCTACTCGTTAATGCGACTACCATTAAAGCCCTAGTTGTAAAACTCGGTTTACTCGATGTGCCGCCAGTGAAGGCACTGGCACTCAAAGCAACCTCCGACTATATGCGATCAAGTGCTGAAAATCACATGCAAAAATTGAAGGAAGATCGTCATCTGCGTAAAGCGAATTGGACCAAGGTTGCCGAATACCTACCTGAAGAATTAAGCAGTGTCGAAAACATTGATGAGTCAACACTTACTGTAGCCAAGGTGGCAGAATTAAGAAGAAGAATATTAGAAAAAGAGAAGAGTTCGTATTGGCGCCAATTCAAAGACGGAATGCTGGGACCAACACCTGTGCGAACACTGAGCGATACTGTAAATGATATTTTGGATGAAGGTGGCACCATTTCACTCTCAAACCGAAAAGATTTGGAGGTGATGTGGCAACCCGCAAAGTGGCTTAGTACTATGCAGTCCATTCCGGCCGTTGGTAAATTATTCGAAAGTGCATTCTTTGAAAAATTAGCCGTGAGCTATGATAGTGCCCTTGGTTTCATAGCCGCGCAAGAAGATTGCCTGAAACTCCTTGAAAGTATGTATCGGGCAGAAGATGAATCGGAGCGCCCCAACCTTGACAAAATTGAGCAGGAAATCAATGAAAACATCATCAGTGGGCAAACGTTTGTGCGGAATCTGAGGAATACCTACCCTGAGATTTATCGGGCCATATCTACGCGACAAGCCATACGATCTGTATTGAATTACGAATTACACACCCTTGACCGCTTGAAGAGTAAAGGACGCTTAGATGGCAGCGAGGCTTCCAAACTAAAGCACGACATAGAAGCGCGTATGAAGCAACTAATGGAAAAACCACCAAGTGTGGAATTGCCAGAAACTGGCGAGTTGTTAGACTCCGTAAAATGGACCAAAGAATTGGACGAAAACACCTTAAAGCAGATGTCTAAACTCTGCCAGACTAAGATTTATTCCAATGGTCAAACCATCATGAAAGCCGGTGCGAGCAATCAAGGCGTTTTCATTGTGGTAAGAGGAAATGTAAAAATTATGGATGGCGACCATACTGTGGAGTTAGTTAGCAAAGGCAGTGTTTTAGGACAAAACGCCTTACTTGCCGGCACAGCAAATAAATACAGTGCGATAAGCGAGACACCGGTAACCGCATTATTACTCTCAAAAGCCAGTGCAGAAAAGCTGATGAGCAGCTCGGCTGAATTCAAGGCAGTAATGGATCGTTTAGAGTAGAATAAAAAACACTTGACCGATTAGGGTATAGATTTATATTTGCAGCCCTTTTCAGAAAGGAACTCGATTCAAAAAATTGAGGTTGACATATTGGGAGTTTAGCTCGGCCCCGCAATGCTGCGGGATCCTCGAAAAATTCGGAAATCAGAGATTTCTATTTTTCGGGATTGGTTCAGAGCTGTTGAAATTTTGGGAGTTTAGCTCAGTTGGTTCAGAGCACCTCGTTTACACCGAGGGGGTCGGGGGTTCGAACCCCTCATCGCCCACACATTTAAAAACAAATGGTAACAAAAGCCGATAAATCTTATGATTTATCGGCTTTTTGCT
>JALRDM010000013.1 GCA_023262195.1 Salibacteraceae bacterium
GTGAATGCTGCCAAGGAATCATCTTTAGAAAAGGGCAAACTGGACGAGCTGACGGAGCAGCAGCAAGTGGCGCTTTATGAGATTTTGGGTATCGGTGCCTTGAAGTTTTTCTTACTGCGTGTCGATCCTAAAAAGCGGATGCTTTTTGATCCGCAAGAATCGGTTTCATTGAATGGTGACACAGGGCCATTTGTTCAATATACATACGCTCGGTGTAGAAGTGTTTTAAGGAAAGGTGGTGATTACAACTTCGATCCTCCAGAGGAGTTGCACATAAGAGAAAAGGAGTTGATAAAAAAGCTGAGTGGGTTTACCTCTCAAGCAAAGTCTGCGGCTGATTCTCTGAATCCGTCCATAATGGCCTCGTACTGCATTGACTTAGCAAAGGTTTACAATCAGTTTTATCATGATGTATCTATTTTGAAATCAAGCGAATCGAGTAGGGGATTCCGTTTACACCTAACACAGCTAACGGCCGAAACCATTAAAAAGTCTATGTCGTTGATTGGAATCGGTGTCCCTGAAAGAATGTAGATTATAGCTGGTTTACCCTAAACTGTCGATTTCTGTTCAGTTTTAGATCTTGTAACGTTTCTGCTTTTACATTGATTGCAAAAGTGTAGCGTTGGAAATCACCATCCAATACAGCATTAAAGCGCATTTCCCAGCAATGTAAATCACGATAAATGTCTATCGATGGTCTAGAAACCCGTTGATTTCTAATATCATAACTTCCCGATAAACCGAACCTCCAATTCCGAGTAATATTTATCTCTCCACTCAAGTCAACGGTTTGATCTATGGTTTCATTCCCAAAACGGTTGGTATATCGAATATTGTAGGTCACACGGGCGTTCCAGGGAACATCAAAATCTACAAAATCATCATAATAGAGCCCAACATCTGACATTCGATCACGCTTTTCTTCGATTCCCTTTTTTGCCGACTTTGGATTCATGCTGTAAGAAAAGCGTGCGTTGGCAGCTGTCCAGCGGCCTATTTGTCCAGTACGATCAAACCAAAAATCAGCCAATTGAGTTTGAGTGGTTTCATTCCACGCATATGGGTTGAGCGTTGCTGCCCCTTGAAAAGTAAGTCCGGGGATGATCGATGTACGAACTTGAATGTTTAGAGGGCTCCAGTTATTTGAATCCTTCAATAAATTATAATTGGTGCTGAAGTTAAAGGCGTCTAAAACCTTAAGCTTTTTAGTTGCTTCAGCATCAGTGCTATCAGATCGGTCAGCAACCTTTAATTCAAATGTGTTGTTTAGCCCAAAATTGAGCACTCCGTTTTCGTTCGCGCTTGGACCACCGTAAACACCTCCCTCAAATATGGAGTATTCGAGTTCTCTGCCATTCGTATCGCTTTGTACAGTTCTAAAATATCCCCAAGAAGGGTCGCTGTAGTCAGGCTTATAACTAATGCCAACCCGCGGAGTTACTTGATGTCTCATAGCTTGAATAAGATCAGATTTATACTGATAGATACCGTAAACTATTGTGCTGAGCGATAAGCTAGTGCTGCCTTCCCAAAAACCATTGAGTTGATCAATCCGCATTTCATCTACTTCTGCGCTATCTGCATTCCATTCACGCACAATCGTTTGTCTTGTCCCAACGAAGCGATTCCTTATTTCAGGTGTGAGTGTTAAATACTTAAAAACTTTGTAGCCAGCGTTTATCGGGATATTAAGCTGCATGCCATTCTGCATTTCATTGAAAGTGCTGTCGGTAAAAAGCGAGGTAAATGGGGCTTGAACTTGATTTCGTCCCTCTAAAGAAGCGCTTAAACCAATTTTTTCCCAGGGCATTTCCTTACCGGTGAATTCGTCACTCTTAAATGGAAATATTCTATTCATCGTTAGTGCCGCACTTGGTAATTGAACCGATACGTTTCCCGTAGCCGCGTTTTGGTCACTTTGACCAGCCAAACGAAGGTTGAAAGGAGTATTGGCAAACGATCGATTATAGCTTACACTGGATTTGGTGCTATTTCGAAGCTGCCGCTCTGCAGATGCTGCAAGGTTTAATCGATCCGCGTCTGGGTTACCAAAATCCACACTAGCACTGAAATTACTATTGGGGTTTGCTTTTGGGTCTTGTATATGTGTCCACCTTACACGATATCGCAAAGGTTTGTTTTCGTAGTCGGCAAATTCGGGCTCGCTGATAATTCGCTTAATAAGATCGACCCCGAGACTTCCACTCCGCTTATAACGTTTTACATACCTTGAATTGATGTATCCGTTCCAGCTGCCGCGTGAGTATATATCAGCGGTTAAGGCAAAATCTGCTCGATCTTTCACACCAAAGTAATATCCACCGCCTACCAAGCCAATTCCGAGCCCTGTAGCTTCACCCCATGATGGAATAATTAATCCATTGGCTCGGTCTTCGCTGTTCGGGAAAAACCCAAAAGGCACAGCGAGGGGAGTAGGGACATCCGCAAAGGATAAGTAAGCTGGACCAGTGACTATTTTGTCTCCAGTGATGATTTTCAGTTTGTCTGCATGAATATGGTAATGTGGGTCATCGTATTCACACGTAGTGTATTTCCCGCTTTTTATATAGATTACATTTCCTGTATCCTTTTTCACCAATTTTCCGTGAATGTAGCCATCTCCTTCCTGAGTTTTCACAGTTCGGCTCAAGCCTCGTTGAGTTTTAAAGTTGTAGCGCATCTCCTCTGAGTCGAAAGACTGGTCACCTTGAGTGAAGATTGGATATCCAGCCATCTTACCTGTACTGTCTGGCATGCCCGTGGCCATCAATTCACTGGTGCTTAATGATATTTCTATGTAATCTGCCTCAAGTTTAATGTCTCCATATTCGGCTATGGCATTACCATATAAATAGACTTTGTCTCCCGCTAAATCAATGAGCATGCTGTCGTCCGAATTGTAGAGCACCTCATACTCCAAACTGGATTTTCTTTTGGGAGGCAGTGTGTCTGCACTAGCACTATCGATATTGATAGAGTCAGAAATTATCGAGTCCTTTCCAATTTGTGTACTGACTCTCAGGCTGTCTGAGGCATCATTTGAAAGTGTATTAGCGTTAGTGCTGTCCGTTGTTTGCGCAGCTCCCGTTATGGAGCAGAAAACAATTAACAAAGACAGGTGAAATAAACGCGCGAGACTCAAAATGGCTTGCTAGGGATGGTTCTACTTTTGTTTCGAGAGATAATACTCCGCAAAGCTAACAATGATAGAAGCAGCAAAGTATCTAGAAAGTCTAAAGAAATTGAAATATGGAGTGTTAACATCACTTGCCATCATCTGTTTCTTTTGGTTTTCTTCATTCGTAAATAACCATACTGGCTATATGAAGTCAGGCCTTGGTGTGACAAAAGTGGTGATTGACGCAGGTCACGGAGGCCATGACCCTGGTAATCTTGGTACAGGTCGCTACAAAAGCAGCGAGAAAGACATTGCACTCGATGTTGCTCTGCAGGTTGGTGAATATATCCAACGTGCATTTCCTGATGTGGATGTTATTTACACGAGAAAAACAGACAAGTTTGTGACGCTCAAAGGGCGTACAGAAATTGCGAATAAGGCCAAAGCTGACGTGTTTTTGTCCATCCATTGCAACTCGGCTGCTAATCACGCGGCTTATGGCACGGAAACATTCGTCATGTCCATGACCAAGGTCAAGGCCAATCTTGAACTAGCGGCACGAGAAAACTCAGTGGTGTTATTGGAAGAGAATTACGAGCAGACCTACGAAGGCTTAGATCCGAACGATCCAGAGGCAATGATTGTGCAGTCCATAGCTCAATCCGTGCACATGGATCAAAGTGTGAGTTTAAGCGCAAAAATTCAGGATC
>JALRDM010000101.1 GCA_023262195.1 Salibacteraceae bacterium
AGTCATGCGCTAGTGGTCGTTGACCTACCTTTTGGCAGCTATCAAGGAAATTCAAAAGAGGCGCTCACCTCTTCTATTCGAATAATGAAAGAGGCAGGTGCACACGCAGTGAAACTTGAGGGTGGTCGGGAAGTAAAAGAATCCATTGACCGCATTTTAACTGCTGGGATTCTTGTTATGGGTCACCTAGGCTTGACACCGCAGTCCATTTATAAGTTTGGCACATACGCGGTAAGGGCTAAAGAGGAGGAAGAATCGCAGCGATTGATTGAAGACGCCAAAATCCTTGAAGAAACAGGAGTTTTTGGTATCGTATTGGAAAAAATTCCCGCAAAACTCGCAGGTGAGGTTGCGCGCTCGGTATCCATTCCAGTTATTGGTATTGGAGCTGGAAGTGAAGTGGATGGACAAGTATTAGTGCTGCATGATATGCTTGGAATCAACCAAGAATTTTCTCCAAGATTCTTAAGAAGGTATGCTGATTTACACACCGTCATCACCGATGCGGTAAGCAATTATATCCATGACGTAAAAGCAAAAGACTTTCCGAATGACTCGGAGCAGTACTAGCATAGAATCGCGCATTCTATTCGAAGACAATCACCTTATCATTATGAATAAGTTGCCACGGGAGCTGGTACAAGGTGATGATACGGGAGACGAAACACTGGCCGATATGGTCAAAGCCTACATTAAAACGGCATACAATAAGCCTGGAAATGTCTTTTTAGGGATTCCACATCGGTTAGACAGACCGGTGAGCGGTGTGGTTATTTATGCTAAAACGAGCAAGGGCTTGGCGCGAATGAGTGATCTATTTCGACTCAAAAAGATCGATAAGACCTACTGGGCAATCGTAGAAAACAAACCAACAAAAACCAAAGCAACCTTAGAAAACAGTCTGCTTAAAAACCATAAGCAAAATAAGAGCTATGTAGTTTCAGACGATCGGAAGGGGTCGAAACGGGCCATATTGCATTATGAGTTGATGTATTCCTCTGAACGTTATCATCTATTGCAAATCCAGCTAGAAACAGGAAGACATCACCAAATTAGAACCCAATTGGCACATATGGGATGCATTATAAAAGGTGATCTCAAGTATGGCGCCAAACGTAGCAATGGCGATGGCAGTATAAGCCTGCATAGCAGAACCACTGCGTTTATTCATCCCGTAAGTGATGAGCCTATTTCTATTACAGCCCAATGTCCCAATGATGAGCTCTGGCAGTTTTTTGAGAGTAAAATGAA
>JALRDM010000110.1 GCA_023262195.1 Salibacteraceae bacterium
AGTGTGATATCCAATTGCCTTGTTATAAACCACCACCCCATCTTTGGCAAACCAAACCTGTGCTCCTGGTGTTGCTTTTTGCAGGATTGCCTCCGAAACAATGCTGTCTATCGGGTTTAGATATTCACTTTTAATTCCAACTTCTTCGGGAAATCCATAAGCCAAACGGATTTTTTGAGTGGTTAACCCAAAGGACCGATCATACTCCCCGCCTACCTTTCTTTTTAACTGACCTGATATTTCGCGTCCACCAAACACAGATTGTATGGCAAGATCGTCCGACAATTTAGAGTCCATAGAGCTAACCATTATCGCTTGAAGCTCAGGGATGTTAGACACATGTATGAGCGCCTTGGGGTTGCCCTTCCAAATAAATATAACAGACTGATTCTGAGCCATTCTTTCGATGACTCTTTGCATGTGCATGCTCAACCCAAACCGCTTCCGCGGCAAATCTTCTTGAGGTTCGGCAATAACAATCAAGCGAGACAAACTAGACTTTGACTTTGCAAATTCACTATAGCTATTCTCGAGATTCTCGAAAGAAAAATGATGGGAATGACCTGGAGCGTAACGGTGCAACAGCCAGGTGAGTTCTTCGTTAAATCCTCCAATCTTGACCAACCCAATGGTGTGGCGGTCTAGATTTCTGATGGGCACTATGGCCGAATCATTACGCAGTAAAACCGTGGAAGCCGAAACCAGCTGTGCTTCCAAAGCCAATTCGCTCGACTCCAGTTCATCCTCTATACTAATTGCATTGTGCTGAAGCTTGGCCTCAAGCACTCGCCTACAGCGGTTATCAATATCCTCTTGAATGATAAGTCCCTGTTCGGTGGCACTTTTTATTTCATTGATATATTTTGAAACATCTGAGTCAACAATCATGAGGTCACTACCTGCGAGAAAATGATCAACAGCCATTGTTCCATACCCTTCAGAAAGATCTGCCCATATCAAACCTTCAAAACCAAGGGTGTTTTTAAGCTCAGCATGCACCCTAGGTGAGTTTGACGCTATCCAATTAGTACCGGAGTCTATCGCAGGAACCTTCACATTCCCGATTAATACATTTTCAATGCCCGCATTCACAAGCGCCTTGAATGGAATCCAGTCTGCACGTTTCAATCGTTTCTCTTTCGAAAAAATCATTGGAGGCTCCCCTTGAATAGAATACTGACTGCTCCCAACCCCAGGAAAACTGCTTATGACGCAATTAATACCAAAATCTTGAAAAGACTCAACTACCGCTTGTCCAATTTCCAAAGCGTACTCAGGTTGATCAGAAAATGACCTATTCCAATCAAGATCAGAATCGTAGCCTATGAGGTTAACATTGGGGCCTAAGACAAAATTTACGTTTTGCGAACTAAGATGGCTTGCAAAAACCTCGGAATAGCTAGCAATGAGGGATGAGTCTTTAAACCTGCCCAGCAACTCATAAGGAAACTTAGCGCTTTGATCTCCATTTCTTAGATCAAATCCGATAAAAAAAGGAAGACCAAGATCATTCATTACGGGTTTTGTACTATCTGTGAAGCTTAAACCTTCTAGCATATAACCTCCAATGCGGTCATCTCCCACCCAATGTTTTGTCACGAAAAGCTGTGCTATGCGATCTTCAACGGACATTTTAGACATGAGCGTATCCACAGCCCGCAGTGTAGAAGGTGGTGTAGGTTCGTCTAGGATAGGCACGTCAAGGCCCCGACCACCCCAAAATAAAAGAGGAAGCGCTACAAGTGCGAGCAATATGTCATAGCGGTGTTTCAGCATTGCAACTCTTGAAACATAAAGGTAAATGGCCTTGACGCTTCCAATAACTTGAAACAAACGACTTATTACCACAATTGTGTTATTTAAGCTTATTCCAACAAAAAGATTGGGTCACCTGTTCCACGTGCACATAACTTCCGTAAACGCTTCCTGTGAAAAATACCTTTTCGCCTAAATCGGAGTACCCTAATCCTTTAACAATATCAGCCGTGTAAAGACTCAAACTTGAATCGGTATTGATAATGTGACATGCTATCGGACTTAAAGAATCATCGAATACCGCCAAAAACATGTTTTGATCCTGTAGGTGAGCCGTGGAAGATGTGGTAATTAGTTGTGGTACACCATTAGCATCAGTCAGTAATAAATTACATCCCTTAAAGTTCCCTGCTACGTAGACATTACCATTATTGGTAACAATGGTTTGATGGGCGAATACAGAGGTGCTGTCGACTCCGCATGGGTTGGTAGCACTAATTGTATCAATGATGTTAATAAATGACGTCAGTTGTGGTGTATGCCCGCTAATTTTATACTTAGTAATGTACCCCATTTCCCTGCTGTTTGCGAAGAAATAATCGGGTGCGTGATTTTTGGCAAATCGTGTGGAATCTCCCAAGGTGTCTATTGTCCCAGCTACATAAGCGAAACCGGTATCGTCAATGGCGATTGAATTTCCGTTATTGGTGCCGCTGGCACCAGTTAAAAAGTGAATGTTTGGGCTTGAGAAGTGGTTAAACCATAAGCCAATAGTCCTATAGCCAAAAGGCAAGTTGATAGGGTTCTCATAATAGTGATGGTTTTAGTTTACTCAATACTATCTTAGAACTTATACACCACCAAGGAAATTCATCAAAATGTTGTAAGTCAACGAATTGTGATGGTGAAATGAAAAAGTTTGAAATTTTGGCGAAATAAAATTTCGTGCATTCTCCTTTGATCAATATTGCACTGCCGCACGATCATTCCGAATGTTCACGGCTCGAAACGGGCCTGGCCTGATAAT
>JALRDM010000134.1 GCA_023262195.1 Salibacteraceae bacterium
AACTCGAAGAATTTCTATCCTTCGTTCCGCAGCTGCTGATGGACTGTAAATGGCGTTGAGGCGATCGCTCCCAAGATCCGAAACATTCGTTGCAGCCTGACTCTCACCATAGGGAATCTTTTCGATGGTTAATCGGGTAGAATCGTTGTCAAGGAAGGGCAAAAATGCGCCATCAGCGTACTGTTCGATGTAATTTTCCATGGCATCAATTCTCCGATAGGTCAGATTTAAGTTGTAGTCACTATTCGCCAAGGGACTCGCGTAGCCCTTCACAGCAATCGTCACGCTGTTTCCGTTATTTAATTCATTGAGCAGTACATCCAAGGCAGCGTTTACACGATCAATACTACCGGAAAGTTTAGAATTGAAAAACACCTTGGTTCGCTGATACATGGCATATTTCGTAGTGTCGTCAAGCGCAGCATCTGCAATTACGGCCAAGTACTCTTCCTCCAATCCTTTGTATTCATCAATAGTCTCTGCGTAGTTTAATTTGGTGGTTGTCTCGAATGTTCTTGGATCCGGTCTGTCGTTGTGGAAATAGAGGCTGATGGGAAGCAGGTCTTGTAACTCTTCTACCGTTTCGGGAATCTCAAAGGTGTCTACTGATGCAATAATTACTGTATCTGGTGCAATGGAATCAAGCGTGTCAATGGGAAGTGGAGGAGCAATGGTGTCTTCAGGGATAGGCGCAATCCGAATCTTGTACAGGTCATTGCAACAGGTTTCGTTGCCAGATTCCTTTACTCCTGATATCCTGTTAGAAGCAAAATATCCAAGACTATCTTTTTTGTTGAATCTGAAGTAGTAATCATCCGCTGGACCGTTGAGTTCGGTACCTGCGTTTTCAATTGGATTTGATCTACCTGGCTCTCCTTTGCTTTTAAACACATCATATCCGCCAAACCCATTATGCCTATTTGAGCTAAAGTAAAACGTGGTATCCGCAGGGTCAAACCAAGGGGTGATTTCGTTCCCTTTTGTGTTTATACGGGTTCCGGCATTTCTTAGTCGGGTCGTTGGCTCCCCATTTTTAAAGGGCACATACCAAATATCAAATCCTCCTTTACCCGAATTTCTATCCGAAACAAAATAGAGTATGTCTTCCCCGTTAAAAGAACTAAGTACAGGTTGGGTATTAGTGCTGCCGTTCTCATTGATTGGGCTCCCGAGTCGCTCTGGATCAGACCAACCCGAATCATTTTTGAGTATTCTGAAGATTTCACAATTCGATGGGTCAGGGCATTTGGTGTAAAAGAACTGACTAGAGTCCGAGCTAAAGGATCCATTGCCAACATGCATCGATTCATCCATCACGAGTACGTCAAGTGGTTCAATCACCCACCCAGCAGTATCTCGTACGGCCTTTTTCATTTCCACAAATACCGACTCGTTCTTTTTTACTTCACCGCTTTCATAGCGCATGGTGGAGAAATAGAGGGTGTTTGTATCGAGCCAAGTTGGGCTCATTTCCGCATGAATGGTATTCAATCCAGTGTCTGGAGTAAATACAGAAAAGAACGCGGTGGCGTTCAAGTGCTGCATCGCCCAATCGCAGCTGGTTATTTCATCTCTAGCTCCGCGATAGAAATTATCCCTAAGGTTATAAATGGCTAGGAAATGCTGCAAGCTTCGTTTTGCTAAACTGTATTCACCAATCTGTTTAAGCATCATGCCTTTCCAGAAGAGTGCTTCTGGGAATTCGTCTTGGTCATCCAACTCAGCGCATCGTTCATACGATTTGGCTGCACGCTTGTAATTGCGTTGAGCCCTGTAGGCTTCGCCCATTTTGAAATTAGCTTCCACCATGAAGGTGTCTATGCCAAGGGCCTTTTTATAATAGAATTGAGCCGACTGCGGATATCCATCGAGGAGTTCCTTGTCACCGCGAGCCACATATTGGTAAGGCGTTTGAGCGAACGCCTGGATGGATGAGGTGAGCAATATGAGCACAAGTGCGATTCTCAAACTACAAGAAATCAGGGCATTGTCGAACGCGTTTGATTTTTTCGCGAACGGTTGAAAGGGTATAGATGATACTGAATTCCCAACCTCCAAGATACTCTGAAGCCACTCGGAGAGGGTTTACATTAAAGTCGTAGCTCGCTCCCACAAACAATTTGTTTTGAGTGAAACCTACACTGGCAAATGCTGCCTCACGTGTCCTTCCCCAAATTCCGATTTGAACGCTGCGTTTTTCCAAGGGAGTGGTGGAGAGGTGGTATCGAAAGGCGGTTCCTACTAGCAGTTCATCGTGGGTGCCTTGAAACTGTATTTGTCCCGCTGGCATCATATCAATTGGACTCGATCCGAGTCTAAATGAACTAAATATGTGCACGTTGGTTCGCATGGGCAGCAGTGACTCACTCGCTGCAAATGGTGACACGTTTGGTTCGGTAATGTTGAATGCAGAGAAGCCGGCACCAAATCGTTGACGTTCTGAAATTCGGTACTCTGCATAAACACCTCCGCTATAATTGAGCTGATTAACCGCATTGGCTGCTGGCTGTTCTGCGCTCGGTGTTTCTGGCCTATATCGATTTCCAAAGAATTGATCATCAAAGGATAATCGGGAATAGTCAATGGTGCGCTGGAAAAACTCTCCTTGTGCACCGAGCGAAAGTATAAGTCGTTTTGCTGAGCCAAGGTTCAAATGCAGGCCGAGTGGCACTGTAACAGAGGTTTGAGTAAAACTGCTCAATCCTGTGTAATCATGACTCAACCGTAACCCAATTCCTATGGGTTTGATGTTTAGTGGCGCTTTAAACTCAACACCACCTCCGTAAGTTTGAAATGGTTGTGCACTTACCGATGCCCACTGCCTTCGTATTATTCCAGAAAAGCGGTATGTACCATCAAAACGACCGGTAAACGCTGGATTGGTAAATAATGGAGTCGCGAAGAATTGACTGAAATGTATATCCTGAGCACTAACTGAAGTGATGGTCAGTACGAGCAATGTCAATATAATCGATCGCCTCATCATTGATCAGTGATTGTGATGTTTCCCTTTCTAAATATGCGTTGGTCATCAATGCAGAACACTTCATAGTAGTAAACAAACACTGCAGGTTCCACAGGAACTCCATTGTAGGTTCCATCCCATCCAACTGATTGGTCGTTGGTTTCAAACATCAGTTTCCCCCCACGATCGTATATGGCCA
>JALRDM010000136.1 GCA_023262195.1 Salibacteraceae bacterium
CGAACCATTTTTTGTTTTTCACATTCACCATTTCCTGCTTTCAATTTTGGTTTTGGTGAATAAGAGGAATACAGTGATCAAACTCAAGAAATAAAGTACATCGCGGGAATCAATGACCCCTCGGCTAAGGGATAAATAGTGGGCGTTAATTCCCAGTTTAATGATCAATCCTTCAAGGAAGTTATTGTTGAATATGGAGCTAAGCGAGTCGAAACCGATATAAATGATGAAGCTTATAAAAACTGCCAATATGAATGATATGATTTGATTGCTCGACAGAGAGCTGGCAAACAAACCAATGGCTACATAGCCTCCCGATAAAAAGAGCAAACCAACATAGGAGCCCCACGTTCCGCCTGTGTCTATATTACCTGGCGTACTGCCAAGTTGGTAAACACTGTAGAAGAAGATAAGCGTTGGAAGTAAAGTAATGATGGTCAAAAGCCAACCCGCGAAAAACTTCGCGAAGATAATTTGCCAATCGTTGAGTGGTTTGGTCAAGAGCAACTCGATGGTGCCCGTACGGTTTTCTTCAGAAAATAAGCGCATGGTAACGGCCGGACATAGAAATAGAAACACCCATGGTCCGAGCACAAACAACGCATCAAGATTGGCGTAGCCACTATTGAGTACGTTTAATTCCAATGGAAAAACCCACATAAACAGGCTGACTGCAATAAGAAAAACACCCATGACTAAGTAGCCGATGAGGGATGAGAGGAAGTCGCTTATTTCTTTTTTGAGTAAACTTAACATTGCTTGAATAACGAAGCGTTCAAAGATAGTTCAATAGCGCAGGGTTGAGGGCTGAATTGAGGAATCGGTTGGTGAGGAATTGTTAATAACTGAGAGGGTGGTTTTTGCCGTTGACAACCTTTCAAGGCAAAGCCTGTTCAAACTTTCTATGTCATAAGCAGCGTTTGCCTCGTTATAACGTCCACCCACGTGGTATTAGAATGAATAGGATAAGACTAACTTTGAAAGATCTATGAATCAAACCTCACTTAATCGGTTTAAGATTTTTATGGTGGCCTTCTTTTTGGCTGTTACAATGGCAAACAGCTATGCCCAATGCCTGCAATCGGTATCTTTCACTAATTGGAAATCCTCTGGCGACAGTGTGCAAAATCAAATTCAATGGGTACTAGGCGCGAATGACACTTCGGTGCAATCACAAGTCAATACTAATTTTCCACAATTTTATTTGGGTCCTGATACCTTTATGAATGTTAAGATTACAGGGAAATTTGAGGTTGAAACCAATTTTGATGATGACTATGTAGGCTTTGTTTTTGGGTTTAAAGAAACATGGGATTACGACTGGTGGATTAATAATGACAGTATGCGACATGAATATTTCTTGTTCGACTGGAAGAAAAACGCTCAAAATTATATCGGTTATGTGGCGCAAGAGGGTTTTTCAATTAATGAAGTTGACCAAACGTTTGCTCGAAATATCCCAAACGTTTTTCCCAGTTTTTGGGACCACACGAACTCGGCTACATTTCAGGTATTAAACACACAATTTGGCGTAACCCAGGGATGGGTGTCCTTCCAAACTTATGATTTTGAATTGTATTACACGCCAACACGTGCTATCGTAACTATCGATGCCGACACAATCTTTGATGAAGGAGGATGTTTTGAGCCAGGACTTTTTGGTTTTTATAGCTTCTCACAACAACAAACACGATATTGGGATTTTAACTACGAGCTCTTCATTGACTTCGATATGGAGGCAGAAAATGTATGTCTCGGAGATACGGCAGAGTTCATCTATATCGATACGGGGTCATGCAATGGGGCAAGTGTTTTTTCGAACATTGACACCTTTTACTGGGATCTCGGAGATGGCACCATCACAAACGACACCAATCCCTTGCACATATACGACTCTGCGGGATACTATGATGTGTACCTCATCGCTACTGATGTCAATGGTTGTACCGACTCCGCTTTCCGTCAAGTAGCAATACACGAACCGCCCGCAGCGGAGTTTGTATTTGATGATGTGTGTCTCGGAGATAGCGCCCATTTTTATGATTCAACCTCAATCAACGTAGGTTCGCTGGTCAGCTGGGATTGGGATTTTGGAGACGGCAATTCGGATACGTCTGAGTTTGAGGCCAGTCATATGTATACCCAAAGTGGTCAATACACGGTCGAGTTGATCATAGAGGATAACGCGGGTTGTAGG
>JALRDM010000182.1 GCA_023262195.1 Salibacteraceae bacterium
CCTCGTGAATATTCTGTTCATTGGATGAGAAAACGTCAATATCATTCGATAATAACCAAGTTCTAACCCACTGAAGAAGAAGGGCCTCGAAGAAAAATCTAGTTGCGAAATGTAGTAATAATGCCAACAGAGTTAGGCGCCCACTAGCAAATAGTGCGTTTTGCAAATTAAAGTATCTGTAAATCCAAATGTCTCTATAGAGTCAGGCACCCCAATAATTATATATGCGGTTGAATCGCATCCGTTGGCATCAGTCACAGTGAGCCAATTTGTGTCTTGACAGAGTGAAACTGCAAGTGGAGTTGTTTCACCATTTGACCATGCATAGGTATAAGGTGTAACACCTCCAGCACCACTTCCAAGTGCGCTCGCATCGCAAGCCAGTGCCTCAGGGCAAGAAACGGCTGTAGGGTTAGAAATAGAAGCCGCGATTAAGGACGGCTCATTAACAGTGACGCTACCTGTAGAGATCAAGCATCCGTCAATGGTCACATTGTAAGTACCTGCACCTACATTTACAAGTGAATTTGTGTCGCTTGTAGACAATAATGTCGAATCGAATAAATTACCTCCCTCGGACCAGTAGTAATTATAAAAGCCATCCCAATTTAATCCTGTATAGTCATTGGAATCAATAGCCATGGCTATACCAGTAGTATCTCCAAAACACAAAACGTCCTCACTCGAGGATAATATCCCGATGATTGAATCCGGTTGGGAGATTGTGGCCGAATTACAAGCAATCAAACCATTATCATCCCTTGCGTAAACCGTGTATGATCCGGCTGGGATATCGAAGAGCGTATCCACATCATTGATGGACTGATGCGTGGCAATGGTATCATTTGCTCCATCAACCCAAAAGAAGGTGAATGGTGCAGAGGTTTGTGTCGAGGTATCTGTCGCTACCAAAAATCCTGTTGAGTCATTGGTGCAATCCACGTTTTGTGAATCAAGCATAACCTCAATGGCCGAATATTGTATGTATGTGCTATCGATGACTGTGTCATTATCGCATGTAACCCCATTAGCATATACATAGGTAGATTGTGTTGCTAAATACTCAACCTGATTACCAATTCCAAGCGTGTCTCCATTGGGTAATGTCCAGGTAATTGGTGAGGTTGGGATAAATCGAACGGATTCGTTCGTTACTGTAAATTGAGAGTCATTTCTGCCATTAACTGCAGTAGCTTTTGTGCCATCATCATTATGAACACCATTGGTGCCATCACCTCCTCCCCAAGCCAAACAAACAGGTACATTGGTTAAATTATTGTGTATGATGTTGGATGATTCATGGAGGACAATTTGAAAAGTACCAAGATTTGCAACACAACTAAACATTGGCACAGCATTCCACGTAACGACCAACTTTCTATTCGGAGCTACACCTGTAGTTTGATAGGTAATGTATTGAATGTTCGTTGTTGGCCTCCAATCCCGCCAAGGCCCCATAATCGTGTTTTTGGGAGTGTTTGCCGCAACGTTTGGAATGGATTGCACAACCCATGTTTGAGTTTGTCCAGCACTAAATCCAATCCATCCATTGGAGCATATATAGAACTGTGTGAATTGACCGCAGTAAAAATTAAAGTCAAAACCAATATTAAAGGGACCTAATACTTGGTCATCAAACATTGCCACGTTAGTTCCCCCTACGGGCTCTGTGTAATAGGGTATGGTATCATACGTGTAATCAGACGAATTTGCAGAATCCGTAAATACATTTAAAAGGTTGCTTCCTGGTGAGCATCCAAGAGTAATTGTATCGAACTCCGTATAAAAATTAGATTGTCCTATACCAAATAGAAAGGCGAAAAGTAATGGTATGAAAGAGACAATTTTTTTCATCACGCGAAATTAGCTTTCTGGAGATTTAGACGTGTAGGATTTTTTAAGTTGCTTAGCACTCTGCGAAGTTTAGATTTGCAGTTAAATTCAACTCAAAATCAAAAAGAAAATCAAAGAGAAATGAAAGTAACCGTTGTCGGAGCAGGAGCCGTAGGGGCAAGTTGTGCTGAGTATATAGCAATTAAGAATTTTGCGTCAGAAGTCGTACTCGTGGATATCAAAGAAGGATATGCAGAAGGAAAAGCGATGGATTTAATGCAATGTGCTTCATTAAATGGTTTCGATACAAAGATTACTGGAAGCACCAATGATTATTCAAAGACCGCGGGTAGTGGTGTTGCTGTAATTACGAGTGGTATACCAAGAAAACCGGGAATGACCCGCGAAGAGTTGATCGGCATAAATGCTGGGATCGTAAAGGAGGTGAGTGAGAATATTCTTAAGCACTCTCCAGAAGCCATCATTATCGTGGTCAGTAACCCTATGGACACGATGACCTACCTCGTGCACAAGTCCACCAACCTGCCAAAGAATAGAATTATCGGAATGGGTGGAGCACTCGACAGTGCTCGATTCAAATACCGCCTGAGCGAAGCCCTAGATTGTCCAGCGTCAGATGTGGACGGCGTGGTGATCGGAGGTCACAGCGATGTGGGTATGGTGCCATTGATCGAAAAAGCCGCTCGAAATAGTGTGAAGGTTTCTGAATATTTAAGCGAAGAGCGGATGCAACAGGTTGTGGAAGATACTAAAGTTGGGGGCGCCACATTGACTAAGCTTCTAGGTACCTCTGCTTGGTATGCTCCAGGTGCTGCTGTGAGTGGTTTGGTCCAAGCCATCGCATGCGATCAAAAGAAGATGTTTCCCTGTTCAGCTCTACTTGAGGGAGAATACGGTTTGAATGGTCTTTCCATAGGGGTACCTTGTGTGCTCGGAAAGAATGGAATAGAAAGAATCGTAGAAATCTCCCTTTCTGATGCAGAAAAAGATAAGCTGCACTCGAGTGCCGATGGGGTTAAGAAGACCAATGGATTGCTTGATTCAGTGCTTTAATTCTTAGAGATTTAAACGAATTTGGGGTCCACCGAAAGGTGCACCCCTTTTTTATTTGAAGCAATTCTTTTCATAGAACACTTCGACAACATGAAATTCTATATTTGCACGCCCTTTTTAGAGGGCTTTTTACATTAATTTATTTAGAGCAATGCAAAATAAATCAGCACTTTGGGCATTTACGATTCTGCTATTCGCAGCGTGTCTTTATCAATTGTCATTTTCGTTCGTCACATCAAGCGTAGAAAATACAGCTAGAGAAGAAGCCCAAGCTAAACTGGATTCATTGGTAAATGTCGTGGATACCTTAAACGCAGAAGAGCAAGAGTTGGCTTACCAAAGGTTTGAGCAACGTATTCTGCAAAAGATGAATTCTAAGGAAGTTTATCCACTTCTAAACTTTACTTACGCATACTGTAAGCAAAACGAGATCAACCTCGGTTTAGACCTTCAGGGAGGTATGAACGTGACACTGCAGGTGTCTGTCAGAGATCTGATAAAAGCTTTGAGTGATGAAAGTCAAGATCCAATGTTCACTAATGCGCTTCAACGTGCAACTGAGTTGCAACGTTCATCACAAGAGGATTACGTTACGCTGTTTCAACAAGCTTGGAATGAAGTAAATGGAGCGGCACAGATGTCAGCAATTTTTCACAATCGTGAAAACAAAGACATGTTTCCGCTCGATGCCACCAACGAAGAAATTATTGCTACTATCTCAGATCAGGCAGAAGCAGCAGTTAGCAGAACAGAACAAGTTTTGAGGAGAAGAATTGATGGGCTTGGAGTCGTGCAGCCATCGATACAGCGTCAGGCTGGCACTGGACGAATCATTGTTGAACTTCCAGGAGTTAAAGATAAAGAGCGAGTAAGAAAGATACTTCAGGGAACAGCACAACTTGAGTTTTGGTATACCTATGATAATGGTGAAATTTACCAAAAAATGGATGCCGCTAACACTATGTTGGCAGAGCGTTTATCCAATAGAGATAAGAAGGCAAAGGAAGATGAACCAGCGAAAGAGACTGGCAAGGATACTACAATGGCTGTTGGGGAAATTGAGGATGCTCCTGTTTCAACAGAAACCTCTGACGAAGAAGGCGCGCTAGTTTTAGAAGATGATAATTTGGCCAGTGATTCTGGTGATATTGAGCTCAGCGAAGACAGCTTGGCTCAGCTTCGCGAAGACTATGCAGAGAATAATCCGCTTTTTAGCATTTTGCGTCCAGCCATCTATCAAGATCCAGACGATCAGAAGTATTATGCAGGCAAAGGGCCAACAGTTGGTTATGCATCAGTTTTCGATACTGCGGATATCAATGCCTTGATAGAGCGTAAAGATTTCAAGCAGAATTTCCCGAGAAGAACAAAATTTCTTTGGGCAGCAAAGCCATACGATGAGGACGGTAAGTTCCTTCAACTCTACGCAATTAATGTGACGGACAAGGATGAGAAAGCTCCGCTTGAAGGTGACGTAATTACCGATGCACGAGTGCAGAGTGATGCACTTGGAAACCCTGAAATTGGTATGAGCATGAATTCTGAGGGCGCAAAAGTGTGGAAGGCGATTACTGCTGAAGCAGCCTCGCAAACTCCAAGTGGTTCTATTGCCATCGTTCTTGATAATAAGGTTTACTCAGCGCCTAGAGTTGAGAATGAAATTGCTGGTGGTAGTTCTTCTATCATGGGACAGTTCACTTTGCAAGAAGCAGAAGATTTAGCTAATGTTTTGAAAGCAGGTAAGCTTCCTGCTCCGGCACGAATTATTGAAGAAGCGGTCGTTGGTCCAACTTTGGGTCAAGAGGCTATACAATCTGGTCTCTTTTCATTCTTGATAGCATTGCTATTAATTCTCGCATACATGGCGTTTTATTACAACGCAGCTGGAATTGTGGCTGACTTGGCCCTTCTTGCCAACTTGTTCTTTGTAATGGGAGTGCTCGCATCTTTGGGAGCTACACTCACTCTGCCTGGTATTGCGGGTATTGTATTAACCATTGGTATGTCGGTTGATGCTAACGTGCTTATTTATGAGCGAATACGAGAAGAATTGAGGGCAGGTAAAGGGGTTAGGCTCGCAATTGTAGATGGTTATAAAAATGCTTACAGCTCAATCATTGATGCGAACATCACAACACTGCTTACAGGTATTATCCTTTATATCTTCGGAAGCGGTCCAATCAAGGGTTTTGCTACAACGCTGATCATCGGTATTGCTACCTCACTTTTCGCAGCTATTTTCATAACAAGACTTTTGTTTGAATGGAGGCTTGAACAAAATGCAAAACCATCATTTGCGAGCAAGCTTACAGAAAATGTAATGACCAATGTGGCTATTCCATTCGTGCGTAAGCGTAAGTTGTACTATATCATTTCTGGATTGATTATAGCGCTTGGTGTAGGATCACTTTTAACACAAGGCTTGAATTATGGTGTTGACTTTACAGGTGGTAGAACATACACCGTGCGATTTGATCAGGCTTATCCTGTCGGTGACATAGCGAATGCTCTTGCAGATGAATTTGTTAACGAGCAAGGTTTGAAACAGACGCCTGAGGTGAAGACTTATGGGGTGTCTAATCAAGTGAAGATTACCACCAAGTATTTAATCGACTCAGATGAGGAAGGCACTGATGAAAAGGTGGAAGCGAGCTTAAATGCAGGCTTAGCAAAAATCAGCAGTGATTACGAGGTGATGAGTTCTCAAAAGGTAGGACCTACCATTGCTGACGACATCCGAACAGCAGCATGGTATTCCGCAATTTTTGCTTTGTTGATCATCTTCCTCTACATAGTTATAAGATTCAGGAAATGGCAATTTGGTTTGGGAGCACTGGTAGCGATGATACACGATGTGTTGATCGTGTTATCTCTATTCTCGATCCTATATAAGTTTATGCCATTTTCACTTGAGATTGATCAGGCCTTTATCGCTGCCATACTCACGGTAGTGGGTTATTCAATTAATGATACCGTGGTAGTTTTTGATAGAATTCGAGAATTCTTGGGACTTCACAAGCGAAAGGATCACGATGTTGTGATTAACGATGCTTTGAACTCTACGCTTTCGAGAACAATCAATACCTCGCTCTCTACTTTGGTGGTGTTGCTAATGATATTCTTTTTCGGTGGTGAGGTAATACGAGGTTTCGTATTTGCGTTGATCATCGGGGTAGTTGTTGGAACATACTCTTCTCTGTGTGTTGCCACACCTGTTGTAGTTGATTTAACAAAGCCAAAGAAGAAATAGGAAAAAAAGACACATTGTTAAACCCTGATGGTATTTGTATGCCATCAGGGTTTTTTTGTACCCTACATTCGCATGAGCGAAGCGCATAATTATGATCACATTATTTTTAAATCTTGGTGGCGGAGAAATATTTGTGGTATTGATGGTGGTGCTTATGTTTTTCGGTTCAAAGCGCATACCAGAAGTTGCTCGAAACCTTGGACGAGGTCTGAGACATTTTCGAAATGCCACAAATGATATTCAAAGAGATATTACCGACTCAGTTACTGAGGTAAAAAAACAAATCGAAGACGATAAAGACTAATGTGGATAGGACTTATACAGTTAGTCATTGGTCTGATCGTATTAATCCTTGGAGGAGAGTTTTTAATACAATCTTCTGTTAAGCTTGCGCGGTATTTTAAGGTTGACCCAATTGTGATAGGCTTGACTATCATTTCTTTCGGTACTTCTTTTCCTGAACTTGTGGTTAGCTTAAACGCGGCTTTATCCGGGCATCCAGACATTTCTTTGGGTAATGTAGTAGGCAGTAATATCGCGAATCTCGCGTTGGTTCTTGGAGTAGCATCTTTGATAAAACCAATTAGCGTTTCCTTAGATACTCAAAGGATA
>JALRDM010000197.1 GCA_023262195.1 Salibacteraceae bacterium
CAGTAATGCTTAAACGTTTGTACTTCTTATTGGGGTACTTCTTGTTCTCGCTTCTCGCATTAACATCACTCATCCCAACCTTTAATGATGATGAAATGCTCGCGCTTACCTCTATTGCTCTCTTTTTAGTGATGGGCATAATCTCGTTCCCCGCAAAAAAGAACATCTCAGACTACGAGATCAACGATGAAGCTAAGCCTTTGGTGAAATCTTTTATGCTCAAAACGCTACTCTCTTTGAGTGCCGTCAACCTCATTGCTATTTTGATGGTAAAGTATGATCCTAACATGCCTGATGGCATTACAGAATCTATGCGCATTTACCCAATGATTATGCACGGTGTATTGGGTGTTCT
The DNA here is from genome assembly GCA_023262195.1 of Salibacteraceae bacterium. Classification (GTDB taxonomy): domain Bacteria; phylum Bacteroidota; class Bacteroidia; order Flavobacteriales_G; family Salibacteraceae; genus SHAN690. The sequence goes on from JALRDM010000197.1 coordinate 356, forward strand.
CCCGCTTTACGTGCTTGTGAGAATGTCGCAATCAAGCAAGTTGAAATAACTCATGTCTTAAACGCTTTCTATTCTATTTTTAGAAAAAGGCTTTAGCCAGTTTTTTACAAGCACCTGTGAGCAATAGCAGGTGCTTCTTTATACCTTAATTTTGACCGGCAGTGGTCCCCACTCTATAATCGGCCAAGAGTTTTCACAACCACATACTACATCTATACAAAACTCGTGTACATCGAGCCTCGATATAGTTTCTACTGACCTACCCTATCCAGCATCTTTTTTGCCTTACCTGAAACCGACTTTCGCTCATCAGCGGTTAGTCGTTTCAAATGAGGTTTAACCCATTCTTTTAAGTCCACATCGCTTTTCGACCATTTGGTCAAGGTTTCCATTGTTTGGGTAAGCACAATCCAATCTTGGTGCTGGGCGAGGTTGTGTTTCATGATTGCCTTTGCTTGTTGGATATGGTCATCCGTCATGTCTTTTTCAAGCATGCCAAAGAGTTGAGATAGCGTCCATTGGGCAGAGGCTTGGTCAATTTGGGCAATGTCTGTCAAAAAGCGATCGATGTACGGTATGAGCAGCGTTTTCTCCGCTTTACAAATCCGCTTCATGGCGTTGGAAGTACGCAGCCGTACTATTTCATCCGGGCTGAAGTAGCACTCAAACAGCTCGTTGAACAAGGCGTTTTCGGCCAACACCTCATTAACCACCTCAATGGTGTTTCCCAGCGAGTTTGGGGGCCCTCCTTGCAGTCTTGTCTCAAAGGTTTTCATTGAGCCATGCGTTTTGACAAATGTGCATACGCCTCGGGTTTTTGGGTGCCAATCAGCACTTGTTTTCCCGATTTCATTTTTATCCGAAGGCCTTTATTTCCCTTTACGTTGTAGCACCAGGTTTTGAAATTGTAGCGAACACCCCATCCTAAAAATTCATCTAGCGGATTGTAGTCCACCACTTCAAACGACTCCATTTCATCCCAAGGGTAGCGCTTCCACCATGGTATGAAGGGTAGATATTTAAAGCGGAGTTCTTTTTCGTCAACTTCGGTGATCAAGCGAGCGGACATAAAAATTAGGAGCACTGCAGCTAAGGCATAATCGCTAACTCTGAGCAGTTCATCGGTGGGCAGGGCATTGCCAAAAGGCTCTTTTAGGTAATAGGTGTAATATTTTGCCACTGCCGCCATTACCAACACAAAAATCAGCAGCACCCAAATAAACCATTGCGTAAATCGCTGTTGCTCTCTTTGCCTCATGGATTTTTTTGTGAAAGATAGTACTTGAAGCTATTCGCCTAAACGGTCAAGCCTGTTGGGTCTGCAGCAGCTGGCATACCTTATTTCAACTCAATCTTGTCAATCATGAGTTTGAAACTCTCCGGCTTTTTGTTGCCTATTAAAAAGGCAATTTCCTCTACATGGTCGCTCGAAAAATTGGGTTGGTCCAGTTTCCTACCTCTGAAAGAAGGATACATTTCTTGGAGTGGAATTTGGATTTCCTGCCACTCGGTGTTGGTGGCAAATGTGGCGATGTAGGAATAGTAATCACGGGCATTGGCCTTGATTCTGAATTGATATTTCCTCCCGTCTCCTTTCACTTTCAGCACCACGGTGGTAGCCCCATTGATGGGGGTATTATCGAGTTTATGGCGCACCGATGAAAAGCCGCCATTGTTCTCTAACGACACGTTTCCTGCAAACACACCGTGCCCATCTTCATTCAATGTAAACGTGCCAGACGACCTTCCGCCCATGACCACGTCATCCACGATGTACCAGGTCTTAATGTCTGTGCTTGATGTAAAATTAAAGAGGCTTGTTGGTGCCGTGATGGAAGCAAATAAGATGATAAGTGCAAAGCGATGCATGAACGAATGTTTTTATCAAAACGTTTGTGGGTCAGAATCGTTCGATGGGGTCAACAATTGCAAATAGGGACAATCCCGTTTATTTAAAAATTGGTGACTTTGGTGCATTATTGTTGGGTTAGCGTTAATTCAGCGGTCATTTTCGGGCATTTCTGAGCCAGAAACGGGCTGGCTTGTGGAGGAAAAATTAGACCAATGAAATTGAACGTGCAAATTGGCCATTAAAGCAGCATCTCCATTTCCGCAGAAAATGACAAAACATGAAATCAGATTTCAAGGGGGTTAAAAAGGAAAATAGTTCCGTTCAAAATCTCATTCACCCCGGAACTTGCCGATTACGAGCGGTGGACGCAGGGCTTACCTTGGGTCGTCCATCTTGGGGGCTACACCATTTTCAAATAGGCCGTTTTCGCCACGCGGATATTGCGGGCGGTTCATCTTTCTGCTGTTGCGGCTAAACGGGTCTTTTTTACGCTTTTTCTGTCGCACCTTTTGGCGTGACTTGCGTGACTTGTTTGGGTCGAGGTTGAAGAGTCTAAACCGCTCTCCCAGAAAGTTTTTGCGCAGTACTTTGCGCCTTGCGCCTCGGTTATAGAGGTCTTTTTCTTTGTGCTCTTTTTCTTTTACGCCCGCCTTGAAATGATCTGGGCTGGCTCCGCGCTCCCCTCGGCTTGCCCCGGGTGTGCTGAAGTGGTCGGCCAAGGCTCCGCGCTCTTTGGTGTTCCGCTCGCTGCCAAAATGATCGGCAAGTGCTCCTCGTTCCTTCGTACTTCTTTCACTACCAAAATGGTCTGCCAACAAGGCGCGCTCTTTCGATGAGTTTGCCTTTGCGAAGTGATCTGAGAGCATTTCGCGATCTTTTGATGCTTCTCCCTTACTGAAGAAATCGGGGAGCTGCTCGCTGCTGTTTTTACCCTTGGCTTTTGAGCTAAATGCAGAGGCCAATTGCTCGCGGCTTTTGTTTTTTCGGGTTTTGGACGCAAACCCTGAGGCAAGCATCTCTCGGTCTTTTCGTTTGCCAGCTTTTGATGCAAAACCAGAAGCCAACGCTGCTCTTTCTTTTGATTTCCGTGCTTTTTGGCTAAACGGGCTGCTGAGTTGCTGTCGGTCTGATTTTTTATTGGCATTCGACATGAATCCACCATTCAATTCGCCATAGGCTTTTTTCTTTCCAGAAGATGCTGAGGAGGTGAAGCCACCTTTGAGAGCCGACCTGGTTTTTGACTTGGAATTGACTTTTTGTGAAAAGCCACTGCTCAATGTGCTGTAAGACTTTTTCTTGCCGGCCTTGCTCGAGAATCCGCCAGAAAGCATGGAGCGTTCCTTACTCACTTTGGCCGTGCTGAATGCGTCAGACATGTAAGCTGGACCATCTTCGCCACAACCGGCCATCAGCAGCGCCAGCAATATGCCATATGTCAGTTTTTGATTCACTGGAACCCGCTAAGGTAAGTGATTTAAAGTCAGCCGAGTAGAACGAGGGAGTCAAGTTTCTGTATCCCGAAATGCGCTTTGAAGCGGTTCACGATGGTGTGAAACACATCGTGTTCACCATCATAGGAGGATACGTGGGCGATGCCAAGGGTGGTTAAATCTTCGATTAGAGCGTTGTGGCTTGCAGAAATGGGGGTAGTGGTGTCCCAAATGCCAAAGGCAGTTGCCAACAATATGGCGGGCGTTGCTGGACTGCATGAAATAGACCCATGGTTAAGGTGGGTATAATACAGATCGATGGTTCTCCGAAGTCCGGGAATGCTGAATCCATCTTCCAAAGATTTGCTCAGCAACTCGAGCGTAAAAAACCACACGCCAAATGCTTCATGAGGTAAGGGTGCGCTGCTAAAATTCTGATCGGGTTGGCAGTCTTTGATTGAGGGCATTTTGGATGGCCGCTCATTCAAGGTGAAGGCAATGTAGGTGCCAGTTTGCACAAATCCATTATTTCGGCTCTTCTTAGAGCCGCGAATAAAATAGGCTTGCAACCCATGTGCTTCGGTGAGGCACTTGATGATACGGCCGTTGTCAGAATACGGGATTACGCGCAGTATTAAACCGCTTTGATCCATTTACTTTAATACAAGAATTTTCTCTGTGGTGCCAGCGCTGCCATCGGCTGTGGTAATGTGTGCGAGATACACACCGCTTTCCACGGCTTCTCCATTGAGCGTGCGTCCATTCCAGATGGCCTGACCCCCATTGGAAACGGTTTCAAACACCAATTTGCCTGAAGCGTTTGTGATGCGCACCGTGGCTCCTTCGGTAAGGTTAGATATGGCAATGGGCCCGCGATAACCGGATTTTACCGGATTGGGAAAGACTTTAATGTCGCCCAAGGCTTCTAGCCCATTGGTGGCATCACCGCGATAAGACACCAGTCCATTATCGGTTGCAATAAACACTTCCCCGGTGGTGGGGTGAATGACGATATCCGAAATGCGGTCGTTAAAAAGCGGACTGTTTTCTGCGGTGAAGTGTTGCAGCTGATCTTGGCCATCTTCTGAAACCAAAAACACACCAGAGTTGCTGGTGCCAATCCATTTTCTGTTGGCGCCATCAATGGCAATTGCCTCCACGGATTCGGTTTCAAATAAAAAGCCATTAAATCCATCTTGATTTACGATGATTTGCTCCACCTTAAAACTGGGATTAAACATGTTCTCTACCGAATAAATTACTCCAATGCCTTCGCTGGTGCCAATCCATATTTCCCCATCGTTGTCTTCGGCAATACTTACTACTTGATTGGACGGAATATCGCCTTGCGTGGGCGATGTGGTGAGCAAGCGATATTCATCATCAATGGTGTTTGTAATGGTGTTTTTGGTGTCATAGGCGATGATGCCATCATCAAACACAAGCGCGAGAATGATTCCAGACTGTGTCAGCACCATTTCACCCATCAAAGGCAAATCGAGGGTTAAATCGGACATGGTGAGTTCCACCCAAATGCTGTCTTGTGTGAATATTTTAATGGGAGCATCGTCTTTATTGTGGGCTATGTAGATATTGCCATCGTTGTCCTTCACCAGATCGGCTACACCAAAATAATTGTAGTCGTCTCGTAAATCGTTGATTGGGCTGTTTGATTCATCAAATACCTTGTTGAGGGATAGGTCTGCGCCAATTTGTGCGAGTCCTCCCCGATCTGCGGCAAGATATAGCTGATCATTTTGCTCAATGATTTCATTGCCATTCACAAACGTGGGATGTTGTGGATTCAGAAGCTCATTAGAAATCCATTCTTCATCTCGAAACCGGTGCAAGTTCGGCCGAATGAAGGTAAACTCATTCCCACCTGGAAGCGCATATACATCATTCCCAATGATGCTGAGTGCATTGATTTGTGCAGTCTGTGGCTTTGGTGATGATATGGCTATGATGTCTGAGTTGAATTGATCATCAAAGGTGGTTTGCACGCCACCAATGCCATTGTCTGCAACGAGTATATCGTCACTGTAGGCAGAATAAATGGCCATGCTCGGAACGAACAGGTCTTCACCGTAAGTGAAAATGGTTTGAAGGCTATCTAGGTCGGGACCATACTCAACGATGCTTGTCACCTTTGTTACGAGTAGTTTATCGTCATTCACCTCGATGTGATTCACGCCTTCACCCATTAGAAACGGGTGCTCAGTAAATTGATTGTTGGTGAGCAAATACAGAGTGTCTCGTTTAAAAAACTCGGTTTTGTAGAGCGCATATACTGCGTTTTGGAATTCAAAAACTTGATTGATGTTCGCAACGGTGGATGGAAAATCTAAGCTCGTAAACGTGGGCTCACTAAAAAGCGTGGTGGTATTGGTGCGAAGCACATGCTCATCCGATACCATGAAAAGACTATTGTTGCTTTTGAAGATGCGCTGTATGTTCTGATTCAGTTCTTGAAATTGAATGGGAGTGTATTCGAGCACATTGAGTGTGTTCACGTCCATTTGTAAAACGCCAATGCCGGTTCCTAGCCAAATGTGCTCACCGTCAAAAACGATGTCATTTACACTTTTGTCACCAATGGCTTGACTATTCATGATGGCGGGTTGGTTCCGAACTTCTGACTCGTTGATGATTGCATCGAGATTCCCATTGGAGTATCCGATTATGCAAACACTCTTTTCTGCATTGCATCGAAATGCGGTAATATCCGTTTGTGAGAGCTCATTCACTTTAGAAAGGCTCCGAGTACTTTGTTCCTCTCGGTCATATTCAATGACGCCATAAATATTGGCAGCGTAGGTTTTGTTTGGAGTTTCTCCGATCCATTTAAAGGAGCTCATAGGAACATGTGCTCGCCAAGATCCAATTGAGGTTTGTGCAAAGAGGGAACCTCCGAAACTGAATAAAAGGATTGTGGTTAAGGCGATTTTCACGTTTTGGTAAACGAAAAAGGCACACAAATATTTTTTAGCCTTTAATGTTCTGATAATCAAGTTGTTAAGGTCGAGCGCATAGATGGGTCGAGAATGAGCAAACAAAGATTTTTTGATGTATGGTTCCACAAGGTCGAAGTTGAAGCTAAAGCTCCGTTTAAGCTGTTTCATGTGAAACATTTCGATTTAGCATAACCATTACCACCGAAATGTCTGCAGGTTTCACTCCCGGAATTCGACTGGCTTGACCAAGGTTTTCCGGGCGTACTTTTTTAAGCTTCTCTCGCGACTCATTGGAAATGGATGTGATGGCATCGTAATCAAATTCGTTTGGAATCTTCATTTTGTCCATCTGAGTCATTTTTGAAGCTTGCAATTCCTCTCGATTAATATACCCATCGTACTTGATGAGAACTTCACAGGATAGAAGTGTTTCACGTGAAGCACCAATTTTAAGAAGCGATGAATCGAGCTCGGAACTCATTTTTCTCAGTTGTGAAATACCTATCTGTGGACGAGTCAAAATGGTTTGGGCCTTTGTCTTTTGTTTTATTTCTCCTTCACCCTGTTCATTAAGAATGGGGTTTGCTTCTTCAGGAGTGATGCTTTGATTTTTCAAATGCTGCATTATGGCACGTTTTGATTCGCGTTTCTTATGCAAGTTTTTCAGTCGTTTGTCGCTTGCCAAACCAATGGAATGCGAGAGTTCCGTCAGGCGCTCATCTGCGGTATCTTGCCTTAAGCTGATGCGATATTCGGCTCGAGAAGTAAACATTCTATAGGGCTCCTCGGTGCCTTTGGTAATAAGATCATCAAGCATCACTCCGATGTAAGCTTGCTTGCGCGAAAGCACAATTGGATCCTTTTCGTTGCAATACTGATGGGCATTGATGCCGGCCATGATGCCTTGAGCTGCGGCTTCTTCATA
>JALRDM010000299.1 GCA_023262195.1 Salibacteraceae bacterium
AATATCCCAAATAAAGAAATAAGGTTAGAGGATTTAAGAAAGGCATTTGAAACTTCAGATAAAGGATGAGAATAGTCTATTATTCTCCTCATCCCACGCATGACATTGTGAGTGATGTTGGTTACAGCACCCATCAACGTGAAATGATACATGCGCTCAGAAATCTGGGACATGAGGTGATTCCGGTGATTATTGGCGGAACCGATAAACGCGAATTTGATCAGCGGGCCACTGAGGTAGTTAGCAAGGCCGAAAGATTTCGTTTTGTAAAGAAATTTATACCTCCCTACCTATGGAGAAGCGTTAAGGAACGCAATTGGTGGCTTCATGATGAAACCATTGCTGGTCCAATGTTGGAGCAGGCAATAAAGGCGCATAATCCTGACCTTGTATACGAACGCTCGGAGTATTCCTTAAAACAAGGGCCACTGCTGGCAAAGAAGTATAAGGTAAAGCACATCTTTGAAGTAAATGCGCCATGTGTAGACGAATGGATGGAATTTGAAGGGCCATCAATGTTTACTCCTAAAGCTCGAAATATTGAAAAAATTAAGTATCAAAATAGCGGTGGTTTATGCCCAGTTTCTTCTTCGCTTGGGGGGTTCTTACAGTCGCAGTATGGATTGAATAAGGACCGGATAAAAACCATAACCAATGGAATTAACCCAAATGCCGTTAAGGTTAATGATGTTGAGGTTGAGCGTATTCGAATGGAGCTTGGGTTGAAGGATGACCAGGTTGTGGTTGGTTTTGTAGGCAGCATACTGAAATACCATGGTGTGGATAAACTTATTGAGGCTTTCGCTAGGGTTGCTATGGAGCGCACAGAAGCAATTTTGATGATTGTTGGTGATGGTGCCATGCTTGATGAGCTTAAAGAGCAGGCTACCAAAATGGGTATAATGGACCGGTGTCGCTTTGTTGGCCGTATCCCGCATGCTGAGGTGTTTAACTTTATGATGCTGATGCAAATTTGTGTAAGTCCTGCGCATTCTTGGTATGGTTCCCCGATAAAACTTTTTGAGTATGCTTATTTGGGCAAAGCCATCATTGCCCCAAATCAAGAAAACATTAGAGATGTACTCACAAACAATGAGACGGCTTTATTTATGGATAAAGGAGCAGCCAATCTTTCTGCATTACTCGCTCAATTGATTGATTCAAAGGATTTGAGAACACAACTAGGGGGTGCAGCGAAGAAACTTATAGCAGACAACTATACTTGGGAGTCGAATGCTGCTCGATTAATCGAATTTGCTAACCAAATCGGCTGAGTTATATGCTAGAAACGTTGAGAACTAGTTTGGCTTCAGTGTTTGGTGATAACAGGAGAAGAATCATTTTCCTTCTCATAGTTCAAGGTGTAATTTTTACCGGGCTTTGGTTCGTAGAGGTCAACTACGGGTTTCGAGGCAAGGATCAAATTGGTCTGTTTCGTTATGGAAACGACACTCATTCCTATCTCGATCCAATCGAGAATCTTCTTGATTATGGCGTCTACGGTACAGACCCAACTAAGCCCTTCGCATTCAGAATGCCAGGAATGCTATTACCTTATGGCAGTTTCTACGTATTGTTTGGGCGCGAAATTGCGGTACATGCCTACGCAATCATTAGCGTATTGATGCTCATAATTGGTTCGAGCCTAGTGAGCGGAAATTTATATCGATTATATGGTTTAGGACCACCACTGGTTTTTTTATCCGGTTTTATACTGTATCCACAGATATATAGCTATGCCTTTTATGGAATGCCAGAAACCTTATCTGCAGGGCTTATTCTAATCCTAGTTTATCTCTTTTCCGAAGATGAATTCCGTTCGAAGAGACTGGTTCTGGCAGGAGCTATTATCGCCCAGTTGATCTTGCTCAAGCCCATTTTTATCGTGGTTACTCCCGTTTTAGGCTTGTATATTTTTTTCCGGAATTATAAAACAGATCAGATTATACTTCGTGCTTTGCGCAGCATGTTTCTTTTGGCGTTAATACCAGTCATAGTAATGGGAGTTTGGAATGTAAGAAACTATGCCACATTCAATAATGTGATTCTACTGACTACCACCTTAGACATGCACGGTGCTGATAATGCGTTTCGATCTTGGTGTAGAATTACTGGTCAGGAATACCAAGCCTTTAATGGTAAAGATGCCCGTGCTTGGTTTGTAGATCCAGCAAATAACAAATACAATCGAACGTTTGCTGAAAGCAATCCTTTCCCTGATTTTATCTTCACAGATTACTACAATCTAGATAGCCTTCGATCGATTCGAGCAGACTGGTATAGGTTGGCTTCCATGGAAGATTCTGAAGAAAGGACGCGTCTCGATCAACAGATTGAACAGCGGTTTAGAAAATTCAGCAATTCTTTTCGATCGGAGAATACATTTCACTTTGTTGTAACCTCGAGGCTAGTACATCTTAAAAACTTCTTATTTATCAAAGACTCTTTCTCTCCATTTGCTCAACAGGGAATACAATGGACGTTGGTAAGAGGAATCTACTTTTTACAGTATTACTACGTGTTAGTTCTATTTCTAATTGGATTGTTCCTAGCCATAATTTCATGGCACAAGTTGGACGCAATGATTAAGCTGTCTATTTTAATGACCCTTTTTTATATACTGGGTCATTTGATTATGGGTAGAATTGAAAACCGGTACATTATTCCAATGCTACCGCTACTTTGTATTATAATGTCGCAGATTTTTATCGGCTTTGACCTCGCAAAATCAAGACAGCCTCCTGTTATTTCCTAGTCGATTATGTGCTTTAACATGAACACAAGCTAAAGTGAATAGTAGTAAACTGATTTGAAAGTCGGGTCACCGGTATGAATGACTTTTGGATCAATAATTTGGTCGCCAATTCTTTTTATTGGCAGTCTTGATAGAATGCCAATAGCGCCAATATCCTTCAACAGTTCGGGTCTTATTTTTAAATGGTTTATTACTTGTGTTTTTGAATTTTCACCAAGTTCATCAGAGAATAAGTAACATTGATTTCCCCAAGAGATGAAGTTATTCCCAGATTCATCATGGAGCATTTCAGCCCACTTTTCAAAATACTGTTTCGGATATATTCCAAAGTAGCCGTCAACGGTGTATATCCCATTCATCTGTGCAATGGCTGGATCAAAAGCAAAACAAGCGATCTTAGTATCATGAAACTCAGGAACTAGTTTCGCTTTAATGTCCTGAAAAATGTCTGGTCGGTAGTATTCATCAAAGGTTTTATGCTCCTTGCTATAGGGTGTAACATGCGTGTTGTAAAAGGTAGATTCAAGATACTCGCTTCCGTTAGCATCACTCGTTAATATCGGGAAGAAATTCATAAGGATGAGCGAGGTAATGGATATATAGCAAAGTATTTTACCCAGTTTGTTTTGGAGTAAAATACTCACAGACACCACGATGCACAAATAGGTGAAAAAAGGAATGAGGCTATAAAATCGAAAGTTGAATGTTTTGATAAACGAAATTTCTCGAATTAATAGCTCGATTGGCTGCCAAAACCAAATTTGATTTAATAGTCCGATAAGAAATAGAGCGCCAACTGAAAAAACGAGTGGTTTAGCTTGTTTATTAACCATAGACACTATAAGGCCTACAGCTATAAATGGCAGAGTGAGTAAATACGGGTAAGTATGGAAATGATATTGACCCTTCAGGGCGGTTGTAATGCTTGTGCCGATGAGTCCAAATAGATTCAGTCCTATATCAGATACAACCCTAGTAACACCACGTTGAGATTGAAACCCTTCAAAAAGAATTAATTCGAAAAGCTTGTAGTGTACCAAAACACTTCCCAAAACGAGCAAGAGTATGCCCAGGAGTAAATTTCTGGAAATACTCCTTATCATGATTGTTGTATA
>JALRDM010000039.1 GCA_023262195.1 Salibacteraceae bacterium
CCCTTATGCAAGAGCACTTCAATGAGAATTACATGGAGTCAAAAACTTATCCGAAGGCTACGTTTAAAGGAGAGGTTAAAGATTTTGCAGATCAGTCTTTCGATTCAGATACGGAAGTGTTTGCGGTGGGTCAACTCTCCATGCATGGTGTTACCAATGATGTAGAGATACCCGGAACAATCAAAAAATGTTCCGAAGGTTACACCCTGACTTCTAAGTTTATGGTAAAGCCAGAAGACTATAAGATTGAAATACCCAATACGGTGCGCGATAAAATTGCCAAGGAGGTAGAGGTCACAGTCGACTGCAATCTTGCCCCGCTTAAAAAGTAGTTATAACCCCGTTCTAACATGCGTATATGAGATATCTATTAAGCCTACTTATAGTATGTGGTGCATTTCTGAGCTATGCACAAGATGAAGACAGTCTGTTGGACCTTTTGGGTGATGATGAGCCAACACAAGATTTTGCTACTGCAGGTTTTAAGACTACAAGAATCATCAATGGCAACTCATTCGAGATGAATGCCCACGGTGTACTAGATTTTAAGATATCCCACAGATTTGGCTATGTAAATGGTGGTTTGTCAGAAATGTTTGGGCTTGATGCTGCTAATATTCGCATCGGCTTAGATTATGGTGTCACTCCTTGGCTTAATGTGGGAGTAGGTAGAACTAATGTGGGTAAGTTTTATGATGGTTTTGTGAAAGCACGCATCCTAAGGCAGCAAACAGGGAAGAAGAATATTCCAGTGCACCTGCTCTTCGTATCCGATCTAGCCATCACATCGTTAAGCACTGAGCGTATGCTGGCTGATCTGGGTTTAACGGGTATTTATGATGAATTCCCAATCTATAACCGATTGTTTTACACCCATCAAATTATCTTAGGGAGAAAGTTTAGTGAAGGTTTATCCGCGCAACTCATGCCCACCTTAGTTCACAGGAACTTTGTGAGCAACAGCACGGTGAGTAATGATGTGTTTGCACTTGGAGTTGGCGCACGTGCCAAGCTCACAAAACGGGTAGCTCTAAACGCGGAGTACTACTATGTACTCCCAGATCAACTCGATCACACGCAAAACTTCCGCAATAGCCTTTCTATAGGTTTTGATATTGAAACAGGTGGACATGTATTTCAACTTCACTTTACCAACAGTCGAGGTATGGTAGAGAATGCATTCATTACCGAAACGCGGGGAGACTGGCTTGCAGGTGATTTTAGCTTCGGATTTAACGTGAGTAGAGTCTTTACTGTTTATAGGCCTAAGTAATCGGGCTTTACACGATTGTTTTTTTCCAGGTTCCTCGATTAAACAGCACAATCATAATCGCAGCATAGAGCGCCTGAGAGAAGGCAATGCTGATGAAAACTCCTTCGTCTTCAAATTTTAAGGGTACAGCCAAAATATAGGCCAATGGAATTTGGAGTAGCCAAAATACCCCAAGATGAACCCACATTGGCGTACGTGTGTCTCCTGATCCATTGAATGCTTGTCCAAGCACCATCCCTATACTGAAAAAGA
>JALRDM010000086.1 GCA_023262195.1 Salibacteraceae bacterium
TTGCCTTTATCTGAAATTTTAATAAGACCATAGGTTTCTACATCTTTATAGATATAGCCCTGAACTATTGCTTGCCTGATGGCGGCCATCCAAAGTTTGGCATCGGTTTCTTTCCCAATTCCAAAGATGTCTAGATTGTTATGACGGTAGGTTGAAATCTCCGAAGTGTTGTTGCCAACCAAAATATTTACAATATGCTTTGCCTTAAATCGCTCCTTCACCCTTTGGATGACTTGGAAAAGCACTTTCATGTTGTCAATAAACTCCACTTCCTCTTTTGGATTGACCTGATTGTCATCCATCATTGCTCCCTCGCCATTCACCTCATCCCACTCCTCGCCAAAATAGTTGAGCAAGAACTTCCTTCTGGAGACTGCCGTTTCTGCATATGACACCACCTCATCGAGCAGCTGTCTGCCTACCTCCTGCTCTGCCACGGGCTTTCCGTGCATGAATTTTTCAAGCTTTTCTACATCCTTGTAATCATAGAATGCAATGCATTTTCCTTCTCCACCATCACGTCCGGCTCGACCTGTTTCTTGGTAATAGCCCTCTAGGCTTTTTGGAATATCAAAGTGCATAACAAATCGGACGTCAGGCTTGTCTATACCCATACCAAAAGCTATAGTGGCTACAATTACATCAACATCCTCCATCAAAAACATATCTTGATTTCGAGATCTTGTGTTTGCATCGAAGCCAGCATGATACGGAAGAGCCTTAATTCCATTCACTTGCAATGTCTCTGCAATCTCCTCCACCCTCTTTCTGCTTAAGCAGTAGATAATGCCAGACTTACCCGGGTTTTCCTTCACATATCGAATAACCTGCTTGATGGCATCAATTTTGGGTCTGACTTCGTAAAAAAGGTTTGGTCGGTTAAATGACGCCTTAAAGACTTTGGCATCTGCCATAGCCAGATTTTTTTGAATATCTGACTGTACCTTTGGTGTGGCGGTGGCCGTGAGTGCCATTACCGGAATGCTTTGATCGATGCCTTTGATCATCTCTTTAATACGCCTGTATTCTGGGCGAAAATCATGTCCCCATTCAGATATACAGTGCGCTTCATCTACTGCCACAAACGAAATCGTGACAGACTTTAAGAATGCTAAATTTTCTTCTTTATTTAAAGATTCTGGCGCCAAGTAGAGCATCTTGGTTTTACCATCAGTTACGTCCTGCTTCACTTTGGTAGCCTCAGTCTTATTTAAGGAGCTGTTCAAAAAATGAGCAATACTGTCATCTGATCCAAAGCTGCGTATGGAATCCACTTGATTCTTCATCAAAGCAATGAGTGGCGAAATAACTATGGCTGTGCCATCTTTAAGCAATGCGGGAAGCTGATAACAGAGCGATTTCCCTCCTCCTGTAGGCATGATTACAAAAGTATCGTGACCATCCATCACGCTTTCCATAACCTCTTTTTGCATGCCTTTGAATGAATCAAAGCCAAAATACCTTTTCAGCGCTTCTTCTAGCGTCTCTTCGGTTGTATTCATTAAAGAAAATTAGTTGAGCTATTAAAAATAAAACTATCCGCTAAACGCACAATTTTTTTTGGTGATTATTCCGCGGAATCTCGATTCCATACGAGTTCAGAGATTGGTTGTTCGTTGAGGAAAAAGTATTTACCTCCCCATGAGTGAACTACGCGCTTGTATACATCTACTTTTTGCCCTTCTGTGACGGTTCGAATCGTAACATCGGCATTACCCTCCTTAAACTTTTCTTCTTTAACCACTCTATCCACACGCTTCTCATCTTTGGAAACAATCTCTTGAGAAGCTTCAATAATCTCCTTAATTTTCTCCAGACGCACTTGAGCGTGTTTGTTCGATGGATCTAAGTTCAGCACACTTTCGTAATTCTTTTGCGCAGAATCAAACTCTTTTTTCATAAAGAACTTATCGGCAAGTTGAGTGAGCGTTGCAATTTCCGCATCAAGTTCTTCTTGTTTTTCCTTTTCCTCTAAGTCATCTATTTCTTTAAGTCTAGCAGTGGGAACCTCTTCGTTCGGATAAATTTCTAGAGCATCAGTAAACGCTTTGCGAGCGTCATTCCAGCGCTTTTCAGTCACAGCTCGATCGCCTTGCGTAATCAGATCGTTATATTTCTGTCGATTATCTTCTTCAAGCTGCGCTTGTGACTGTATCTCAGCAAGCCTTTCGTTTATTATCTGAATTTGAGATTTCGAATAATCATCATCAGATTTGATGGCAATAGCATCATTGTACGCAGATTTCGCTTTAATGTAGTCTTCAGATTCGAAGAATCCATCTGCTATGCCAATCATCTTTTTGTAAGCAGCTTCCTTCTCTTGTTTTTCCTTTTCACTTGCCAATCTTTCCTTTTCCAGTTCTTGAGCTCTTTGTTCCTCTTCAATAATTGAATTGATCTTCTCGATTTGAGCCTTCGGATACGCGTTGTCCCCATCGATTTTAGACGCTTGTTCGTAGGCACGAATTGCTTCACTCCATGCTTTTTGCTCGAAGAGTTCGTCAGCCTTAGCAATCTGGGTTTCGTACTCCGTTCTTAATCGTTCTTCCTCTGCCAACCTACTCTGTTCTTCGGCTAGTTTTTGGCGAGCTTCTTTGATGCGCTTCAATTGGTTTCCTGGGTATTCTTCAGAAGACAACACACCTTGCGCTTGCTTATAGTGTCGCTCAGCATTGTCAAAGTCCTGACTTTCGAATGCCGCATCGCCCAGTTTAATTGCTTCGTTATATTCTGCATTGAGTTGTGCCAGTTTTGCACTTTCTTCCTCAGCTCTTTTCTGCTCATCTAGAATACCCGTAATTTCTTTCAATCGATTTGATGGGTATGTATCGTCTGGCTTAGCCGTACTTGCTTGTGTATATAGCGCTTGTGCACCAGAATAGTCCTTTTGATTGAAAGCCGCATCCGCCCTTGCGATGATGTCGGCATATGCTTTATTGCTTTGGTCTTGTTGTTTGAGCCTGTTCATTTGCTCAATTTGTTGTTTTGGATATTCTTCAGCTGGTTTTATTGATCGAGCTTCTTCATAAAGGCTGATGGCTTCGTCATACTTAAGTTCTTTTGCTGTAACATCAGCCTTTTCTATTGCTGCTTGATAGGCCTCTTCAATTTGCGCTTGTTGTGCGTTTTGTTCTGCCTTAATTCGTTGTTCTTCAAGGAGCTTTTCGATTTTATCAATCCGCCCGCTTGGATAATCATCAGTCTTAATGGCTAGTGCTTGCTCATAGTTTGTTTTGGCTTCTGCATACTCGCCTTTATCGAAGCTTCGATCAGCTTCTGCGATAAACTGCTGATATTCTCGGTTTTGCTTTTCCAGTCTTTCGGCCTCAAGCTCGGCAGCAGCCAACTCTTTTTGTTTGGCAGCAATTATGTCGAGTTGTATTTTCGGATATGTTTCTTCAGGCTTCAATTCTGCGGCTGCTCTATAGGCATTCGCTGCATTCTCAAAATTGTCAGAATTAAAGGCGGCATCAGCACGAGCGATTTGGGCATCATACTTTTCGTTTATGATTGCCATTTCCTCAGCTTCTATCTCCTTTTCTCTCAACTCTTGAATCTTCAATTCGGCTTGAGCGATTTGTTCCTTTGGGTATTGCTCATCAGGTTTAAAGCCGAGTGCATTTTGATAATAAGTTTTCGCATTCGCAAAATTCTCAGCAGTGAACTCTCTATCGGCCTTGCTGATTTCCTCATTATATTTCCTGTCTTTCTCAGATAATAAAGCCTCGGCTTCTTGCTTAGCTTTCAATTCTTTAGCTTTCTGCTTACTTTCTTCAATTCTATCCTTTGGGTATTGCTCGGATGGTTTAATAGTTGAAGCTTGTTCATATTGCACCTGTGCCTCACTAAATTTCTGCTGATTAAAAAGTTGATCTGCATTGGCCAGCAGGGACATGTACTGTTCTTCTTTGCCTGAGGCTTCTTGGATCTTACTTTCAACCTGTTTCAACTTTGTCTGTGGATCCTTGGCGTCTGGCTTCATAGATGCGGCAGCTAGATAATTCTCCTTCGCCAATAAGTAATCTCCATCGTTAAAGGCATTCTCGGCATCTTTCATGGCCAACAAATAGTCTTTTTCAGCCTGTCTCTCGAGCTCTTCAACCATCTTCTTCTTTCGTTCATACTCCTCTTCCAGATCTTCAATCTCTTGCTTGATTTGCTTGGTATAGAGCTTGTCGTAATCAAAGTTTTGGAGGTTTGGATCGTAGTAGAACTTGGCCACAGGACCATCCAGAACGGAGTAATCCACGGAAGGTATCTGCTTGAAAAGGTCGATTGCTAGGCCACCATATTCATACCCCCATGCCTGCTCATCCTCAGGTACATTCCTTGTGTTTACTTGAATACTTTTAGAAACATAACCTGACTTACTCATTTCAATGAGGAATTGGTGATCAAAATCTAGTAATACGTCAAATCGACCATTTTTTCCAGTGGTCATTTGATTGACTAAAGCACCGTCTTGGATTATTTTGACCTTAACACCAGCAAGCTTACCACCGTCCATATCTCGGACTATTGCATCAAGCGCCAAATTGTTTTGATCCTGTGCGGTTGAACTCAGAGCCAGAATCATGGATAAAAACGTGAATAATATGTATCGCAGAAACCTCAACATCAGTCGAAGTTAACTAATGACGAAGTGTTTGAAAACAAAAAAGCCACTTATTAGATTAAGCGGCTCTTTTAAGGTCTAATTTGATGTTTTTATGCTATTCAGGTTGTGGTGCTAGCTCCACATCGGAAATAATTCTCATACGAAACTCACCAGCCTTACATTTTCTGGACTCACCTATTTCGTTATACAATGTTGCGGCAAACTCCCCTTCAACAACCCAATAACTTTCCATATCACGCTGATTCAAGGAGATGTCATTGAGCTGGAAATAACTGCCATTTTGAAAGTTTGGATAATTGTCAGTTCTCCACTCGACTTGGAATTCATCTATATAGCTAATCAACACTCCTTCAACCGCATTTTGATTCAAAACATCAAGTATAAGGGTGTCTATTCTCATTTTCTGAGTGCCTACTCTTCCCCATTTCACTGACCCTTCCTTGAGGTTTGGATTATAGATGTAGTCTTCAATATCCCAATATGGAAGCGTGTCATTATCGATACGAGTTGGAAACGCGATATGAAATATATTTCTATGGTACCGTTCTTCGCCCCATGCATCCTCTTCATCACCGAAGTTTATAGGTGCTAAATTGAGATCGCCTTTATTGTAAGCCTCTTCCATCGAACCAGCCGAAGCGTTACCTGATCGAAAGTGCTCTTCGAGACCTCTGCTGTAAAAGAAATTAGCTGGAGCGTAATGGTAACCCGCAGCATAAACGTATTCACCGTCTTCTAAAACTTCTACTAGATTAGTTGTATCACGAATAAACTCATGTCTATAATCAAAGGTAGCTTGGGCAAAATCTCGTTCGAGATTCCACTCAAAGGCTGAAGTGTCGGTTCCTAAGGTATCATCAGGGACCTCCATGACTA
This sequence comes from Salibacteraceae bacterium, assembly GCA_023262195.1. Classification (GTDB taxonomy): domain Bacteria; phylum Bacteroidota; class Bacteroidia; order Flavobacteriales_G; family Salibacteraceae; genus SHAN690. The sequence continues at coordinate 5,495 of JALRDM010000086.1, forward strand.
TTGTATCCTCACTTTTATTTCCTCCCCAACCGAACTTGACGAAATAGTAGTTGTCTATCACGTTGCGCTTTGTTGGCGGATCAGGAATAATAATCACCTCTGGTGGTTGAGGCTTACATGAGTCCAACAACACTATGAGCGAACTTACAGCCAACGACAAAAAACTGAGTTTCAAAAGTTTGTTCATAACGAGCAAATTTACGAATTAGACGTATTGAAATTAACCTGGTTTGGATAACTCTACATCTATAACGCCATTAATGAAGCTTGTGGTATAATTCCTACTTGATATTTAGTCAACATCTGTTGGTCAGATATGCTATATCGCATCACCTCTCCGTTAGAAATGAAATCCTTCGCATCCATGATGTAAAGCTCATTGCGCGCGCTATCTGCCATCATAGAATACGTGGTTTGGGCATTTGTCATGAAGCCGCCCAATTCCGACAAATCATCAGCTTTTAATACCCGTACATTACTATCAAATGCAACAAACACTTTGTCTCCTGATGTCGTTATTGCGCGAAGTGTTTCATCGTAATTCAAGGTTTTAACCTCAGAGAGGTTAAAGTCCAAGGCCTTAATCGTGCTGTTTTGATTCTCGGCTATGTTTCCATTTGCAACAATGAAGCCTTGGCGGATTAGAAAGAAGTGATTCGGTTCTATATCGAGCGATTGTTCATCCGTCAAGACGCCTTCTAAACTATAGACCATAATCTTTTTCGAATCAACGTTTGCCACATAAACAGAGCCATTGCGGTACAAAATGCGCTCTGTCCACCCGTTGGACTCAATAGTTCTAGTAAGGGTTAGGCTGTGCAAATCATAGATAGAAATTATGTTTGAGTAAAGGTCAGTAACCCAAAGATGATGTCCAACTATAAGCACATATCTTGGTGAAGTAAGCCCATCTATTACTGCGATTTCCTCAAAGGTGGAGTCATTCAATAGTCGCACCAGCCCACTGTTGTTTAAAACAATAAACAACGTGTCATTTCTATGCTTAATGTCCTGCAAAACATCGCCTAGTAGCTCATCATTGCTTCTAGAAAAGACATTCGAATTTACACTCCCAGTTTCGAGGTTTATTTCGTAGAGGCTTGAATTATTGAGTTGAAAGTTCCCTTCACACCCAACAATTAATCGTTGTCCCAAGGAAACCTTTACAGAATCCTCATTCGCAAGGAATACAGGGCCAAAAGGTTCGTCTTTCCGGCAGCTGATCATTCCTAAAAGGATGATAGATACTATGAGAATGTATTTGCTCTCCAAGTGTATTGTATGATGAATTGATAATTTCTTCCAGGCATCGCAAACCAAGGCATGTTTTGGAATGGTATATCTGCGAGATTGTTAACTCTAAGACCAATTGAGAGCGGAGAGTTCTTTCTATTCCAGTTTATCACGACATTTTGAATGATATAATCAGGCATATAAGCAGTTTCGTCAGAGGTGATATATCTCCGATCTGTATAACTGAAGTGATATGAACAAGACAAACCCTTGTATTCACCCACAAGCCAAAGCTGAGCAAGTAAATCGGGAGTGTAGGTTAAGGAGTGTTGATCAGCATTAGGAGTTGACCTTCCTAGTGATTGCAAATAGGAAGCAATCGGCTTAACTTGTAGATTAAAATCATTGAATACAAATTCTTGAACTGCAAATAGTTCTACTCCGTATACTTCAGAAGTTGAAATATTTACCGGGGAGAAGATTGATCCTTTAGGTAGCCAGCGTATGCGATTTTCATAATCACCAAAGAATGCTGTGGTTCGGATGCTTGTCTTGTTTTTTCTTAATGTAAGCCCGAGTTCGGCTGTGTTTCCTTCCTCTGGTTTCAATGCATTGTTTCCGCCAGGGTTCCAATAAACTTCATTTAATGTTGGAATACGCACTGTTCTTGATACTGCGGTAGAGAAGCTCCACGATTTTGATAGTTTAAAAATTGCTGAGGCGAAGGGCATTGACTGGAAGTTACCTCGCCATAGGGAAAATCGACTTCCAACGGAATAGCCAATTCTTTTGGAATCAACCGTGCCAGTCACACCGAGTTTTCCTTCATTTCTGATGTCACTAACAAATCCAAGATAATTCATTGAAGATGCTTCAGTAAACTGAAAAAGGTATTGGACATCAATTCGGTGTAACTCGCCCAGATCAAATGTTAGGCTAGATAGAGATTGTATTGAATAGTACTTATTGTTGTTGTTAATATAAGCAATGGTGTCGATGTAATGGTTTGAGTTATTATCATAGAAGAAAACTTGCTTTAGTTCCACCCTATCTGAGGCTTGATGGTTCAAAATCAATTGCATTCTTTGAATGGTGTCATTTTGATTTCTGTTTGAAATAATTTGCTGATTTACTGGTGAAACCACATTCCTTCTGCTACGTTGGTTCCAAGAGTTGAAGGTTATTGACGTTTTTCTGGATAGTAATGCCGATATGCTGGTTATTGCGGATTCTTGGTTGAACTTAGAGTCTCTAGAAATTTCGAGCTCATTCGAAGGGGTTGAATTATTGATATAACTGAATTCATTGAGATTTCGAACCATATTGGCGCTAACTCTCACAGCTACAGCAACCTTGCCTAGCATTAAGTTTTGATTGACAACAGCATGGTTGTAGGTATTACCGAACGAACCAATTTGAGATTGAATCGAAGCGTATTCCTCAGTAAAGCTTGGTGTATTATTTAAATTGATAGCTGCACCCATCCCGCCAGTACTAAACAGATTTGTTGAAGTTCCTGAAATAACCGTGGCCTTATTGAAGTGGCCAGTCTGTATTTCGGAAAAGTCAACCGTTCCAAGCATTGGGGAATTTATCCTTATTCCGTTCCAAAGAAGGTTGGTGTGTGTGGCGTCTCCTCCTCTATATGTTGGTGTGCTGAGCATTCCTGGCCCATTATCTTTCATAAAAAGGTTCGTGTTTGACGAAAGCACCTCAGAGAGGTTTAGTGCTCTGGTCTGTGCTCGAAAATTTAGGCTATCGACATCTACTCTAAAGGCACCTTTGGCATAGCGTAAGGAATCAAGTACTAAAACCTCAGGCAATCGTTCGCTGGGCTGTTGAGCAAACCCAACTGAATGATAGAGTATAAAAAATGCGCAAACGAGAAATCGATTATCGAGCAAGGCGGTTATAGATGATTGAAGACCCATTGTTAGACGAAGTTACCTTCAATCCATATTGTTCACAATCAATAATTTGACCTGTAATGGAGTAACATACATTTTCGTTTTTCGAGCTGTTGGTTGATCGTTCAGCAATACTCAGCGGTATGGTAGAATTGATCACACCTACGGCATCTAAATCAAAACCACTTTGCGCGAAATTAGTGGGCCAAGGATCGTTGATTTGATTTGAGTCACGGTCCATACTTCCATATTCGGGATTGATAGAGCCGACTACATCAATGATACGTACATGCGATATTGCTGACTTATCTAGCAACGCGGTGTCCGGCAGGTCAGCTAGGTCGAATGGTGTGCCGTACATCGCCACATACTTACCTGCAAGATTGTCAAATAAGGATGCGTCACTTTCAGAGAATGCTGCAAGCTGGTTTTCCGTTTGTTGCTCACTCACCGAAGGGAACCTTAAGAAGTTTAAGCCGTCTGAGCTGACCTCTACGAAAGCTAGTTCTAGAAAAGCGAATTCTCCAGATCCAAAACCATTTTCAAAGACGGCAAAATCAAACCCAGGTCCATCAAATATTTCGCCATTGAACGTCAGTGTTGCACTTCCCCCATCACCCAAACTCACAACCAGCGGTGCATCAGGCTTTCCAACCGCGTAATTGGCATTTCCAGTTGTTGCATACCCGCTGTCAGGTAGGTTTATTTGACGCAAACCACGCTCAACAACACAACCTGTAGCCCATGTACGAAATGCGGTACTATCGCTGTGCATAGCAGTAGTTCCTTCCATATCGTATTGTGGTGCAAACGATCCTTGTTGAGCTATTGTCTCATATCCATAAAGACTGATGATCAATATGAAGCTTAGGTACTTCAAGGCACAAAAACTTTAAGGCTTTTTTTCACCCCTTCATCACTCTCAAAAACGATAATACTCCAGCCAGAAGGAAGGTCAGAAAATGCAATTTCTGATTGAAAAGATTTGTGCATCCATTGGTTAACAAGCCTTCCACCAATATCATATGCGCTAATCTTTCCCTGTGTTGCTGACGTAAGTTTAAAGGAACTATGGCCGTGAATTGCATTGAAATCTGAATTGTTCCCAAAATCTGAAGCACCAAGAATTAAAGTGTAGGTGAGATTGTCTAGGCATACGTATGTTGGTGTGTTTATGAAGCCAAAGCTGGTATCACTCGAGCTAAACGTAAATTTGAGGTGAGCTGTATCTGATATTGTAGTATCAAAACCTGTTAAATCGAACGTGCTCCATTCATTTAATATAAAATCTTCATTGCTGTCATTGAAAGTGAAATCAGCTAATTCAAACGTAAGAGTGTCAGACTTATATCCTGGCATTTGTAAAACAGCATGAAGCCGAAAGTAATCTGGGTCATCGCCTGATTGACCACCAAACTTTTTTGCGAAAGCATCTCCGTTTAACATACTGAAATATGCATAAGTCGTATTGGTCACCTGCACAGAGGATAGTCTTAAAGATTGATCTAACAAAGGGTCGATACGCATTTGAGCATTGGAATAACCTACGGCATAAATTTCCGAATCATATCCACCAGCTGTGATTGAACTGTATTGATTTGCAAATCCAGGTGTTGAATCATTTCGCATTGAACTTAAGGCAAAACCATCCCAGAAACCACCGAAGGAAGTGTCATAATTATTGAGGAGGTGAATGTTTGAAAAACTGAAAATTCCACCGGCCTCAGAGCCATTTTTAAAGGTGTCTAATGGCATAGTGTCACCCTCAAACCCTTCAGTGATTTGAGCATTAAGTGTTCCTAGGAATATTACCAAGGTCACAGAAAGAGATACTTGTTGCTTCATATTTGAGCATTTAAATAGTTTAAAATACCCGTGAAGCGATCTGAAAATAAGAATAGCACGATAATGCTACGCTTTTATCCCGAAAGCCTTACGATTTAAAACACTCTGGCAGGTCTTCTGACTCAATTCACCCCAGATCGCCTTCCCTCAAACTTGAAGTGGCATAATGATCAAGGATTTGCGCAATTGCGCTGAACCTTACAGCTGCGGGAACAGTTCCTGATTTTCACAGGATTCCCTATTAATTCCGATTAAGGAAACCAAAATGACGGTGTGAAAGTAATTTATGGAACTGGAATGTAACCAATTTCGCGTGGAACAAGACGCACATTGAATTCGGCATCTATTACAGTCTTATCTTGGGTACCATTGAAAAGTCGTCCAGCAAATTCGCCTTTAAGTACGAATAACGCAAATGTGTCCAGTGGATCGGCTGCAGTATCGTTTAAATAGAACTCAGTAACTCTGAAGTAAGAGTCTTGTAGCTGGCCGCTGCCATCTTTTGTTTCCCAAGTTTCTAAGTTCTCATCAATGTACTTGATTTTCACTCCCGGCCTTCCATATTCAGGGCTTGTGAATGGGTTGGCCCCAAACCGAATTGGAGACAGTAAGTTATTTGGCCAGAATGCGCTTGTAGTGTCTCCTAAGTCAATGCAGTCGTAGAAGTAAATTTCAATTCGTTGAAATGGATCTCCTGGTCGAATGAAATAGGAGTAATGCTCTATAAAGTCATCAGTCGAATCCTTACCGCATTCACCTATTACATCATACTCAGCAAAATTGTAATAGATGTTTTTAGTGTACTCAATTGTAGGGTCATTGGGAAAGCGAGTGATGGTATCCCATTTTGATCGCTTAGCATTCTGCCACATGGTATACTCACCATCCATTTTTCCATAGAAATAGTACTCGCTTGTGGGAAAATTGAAGGTATCAAATGGTGGAATTGGTATGGTATCTTCATCCTGAACCACCAGGATTGAATTTCCTCGCTTACATGATGACGTACTAATTGCCAACGCTAAAACGAATACGCTAAAGAAGATCGAAAGTGATTTCATGTGCACTGGTTTCGAAAGTCAAAGTTATGGAAAATGACCTTGAACAAACAGACGATGCATTCTTTGTTTGGTTTGTTGACCACTTAAGGGAAAACAGTTCTTGATATTTCTACAGCTTCCGAAAATGAATCAAGGTCAATTCCCGAAAAATTCTCTTGACTTAAGGTACTAAACAGCGCTTGTGTAGAAATATTGCCCGCGAGTTCATCCTCTGCCATAGGACACCCACCCAAGCCATTAATGGCTACATCAAAGGCTCTACAGCCTGCTTCAAATGCTGCCGATATTTTCTTAGCAGAATCTGAAGGGTTGCTGTGAAGGTGCGCACCAATATGTAATTCACTGAATTGATCGATGACCGTTTTAAAAAGGTCTGCAATCGAACTTTCATTACCAACTCCAATAGTATCGGCCATTGCAAAATGTGAAATTCCTAGCTCACTATGAAGTCTATCAACCCATGTACAAGCCAATTCGCTGCTCCAAGGGTCTTCATACGGATTGCCAAATGCCATTGATATGTAGATGAGCACTTTTTGATTTGCACCATGTGCAACATTCACGATCTCCTCCACCCTGCTCAAGCTCTGGTCAATGGTGGAATTAGTGTTTCGCATTTGAAATGTCTCCGAAATACTGAATGGATATCCTACAAAACTTATCTGTTCAAATTGGCCTGCAGACTCAGCTCCACGCTTATTTGCTACAATCGCCAGCAGCTTAGACTTTGTGTCATTCAGATCTAATCCATGGAGCACTTCTGCTGTATCCTTTAATTGTGGAATAGCCTTGGGTGAAACGAAACTGCCAAAGTCTATAGTGTCAAATCCTACTCTCAAGAGTTTATTGATGTATTCTATTTTTTTCTCAGTGGGTATCCAAGGTTCTACCCCTTGCATGGCATCTCTTGGGCACTCAGTAATCTTAATACTCATTTTATCAATCGTTTATTGATTCGCTTTATCAATCCAGGGCCTTCATAAACGAATCCGGTATAAAGTTGCAATAGTTGTGCGCCAGCGTCTAACTTTTCAATGGCATCCTCTGGTGAATGTATGCCACCAACACCAATCATTGGGATGGTTCCACCCGAAGCCTCATGAATGAACTTAATGGCTTTTGTACTCATTTCACGTACTGGTTTGCCACTCAATCCTCCATTTTCCTGGAACAAACGATTGTTTGACACCAACCCATTTCTCGATATTGTGGTGTTACTAACAACCAACCCGTCTATAGATATTTCTTTGACCAGTAATATAATGTTTAGCAATTGTTCCTGATTGAGGTCAGGCGCAATTTTCAGCAACACCGGTTTGAATTTTTCATTGGTAGTGCGATGTTCGAAAAGTGCTTGAAATATTCGTTTTAGTTGATCTTTTCCTTGCAGCTCGCGAAGTCCAGGAGTGTTCGGTGAACTTACATTTACAACGAAGTAATCAACGTAATTATAGAGCTTCTTGAATGAGTATAAATAGTCATCAACAGCATTTTCATTTGGAGTGACCTTGTTTTTACCAATATTTCCACCCAAGGGAACACGGTGTTTGGATTTCTGTATCCTCTCCACTGCTCTATCAACACCAGCATTATTAAATCCCATACGGTTTATAAGAGCTTCATCTTTTTGCAACCTGAAAAGTCGGGGCTTATCATTCCCAGATTGGGCTTTGGGAGTAATTGTGCCAATTTCTATAAACCCAAAACCTAAGGATTCTAAAGCTTCGATCCAACGTGCATCCTTGTCAAAGCCCGCTGCCAAACCAACTGGATTTGGAAATGTTAGCCCAAACACATTGCGCTCCAAACTCGTTGACTCAATATTGAAAGACCTCCGAATAATGTCTTTTACGAGTGGAACTTGATGGGAAAAAGCCAATCCGTTAGCCGTGAGGTAATGTACCTTTTCTGGATCTATGCTGTATAATAATGGCCTTAAAATATCTTTATACATCGGGCAAATGTACGTTCATGAATTATGTTGAAACTTGAAATAAAAGACATCGAACAATCCGCAATCAATAGTTGAAGTGTAGTTGATTCAAACTTCAAATAAATCGAAAATGATATTCGTTCAGAATGGCTTTTTTTTCGAAAAATTTTAGTCTCATGAGATATGCATTTGTTTTAATACTCGCAACGGTTTGGTTGAACCCAATTTATGCTGATGAATTCAAGATCAAGTTAGATGTTGATTTGGTTGATCATACTCCAGCTGCGGGCGTTTTAGTTCAGGTGGTGGAAAAAGGCAAGGAGATGATGAGTGTAACTTTAGAAGCAGACGGTGAGACCAAATTTGAACTTGAAAAAGGTAAGTTATTTGAAATTTGGATAAGGAAGTCGGGATACCTACCACATGTCATACACAGCGTGCATGCTGAAGGAAAGAGTAAGCACTCGGTATTGCTTTACAAGGAAACTAAAAAGGTTTCTTACAAAGCCGAAGAGTACACCGGTGTGAACCGCACGTTTTTAGATGTTAAGAAAATGACCATACCTGCAGAATATTTGGCTGATGGAGTAAACACTGTGACAGAGGAATCCCTGACAAAAGTCGAAACAGTGAATCTAAAGACCGTTGGTAAGTTGGCAAAATCACAGGAAAAGGCTCAGAAGAAAATCGATTCAACGGTTAAAAAAAAGCGAAATCTGAAGAGGCAATCGCAGAGGTAAAATCAGACGTAGCAAGTGGCAAGACAGCTAAGGTTGATGGCGATGAGCAGATTTTGAAACTTCAAAAAGCTGTAGTGAAATACAACGAAAAATTGCAAAAACTGGCTTACTGATTTTAGAAAGCGACCACTACCCTACCCTGCGTTTT
>JALRDM010000091.1 GCA_023262195.1 Salibacteraceae bacterium
CAGAAAACCTGGTTAAAACGGATGCGGATGATTTGCCCCACTCCTAATCAGACATGAAAGCTTTCACCACAGCCACATTCTTCCTTCACATTAGGGTTATTGAACTGAAAGCCTTCATTCAACCCCTCTTTGACAAAATCCAGCTCAGTACCGTCCAGATAAGAAAGGCTCTTAGGGTCAATAATTAATTTTGCATCACCACTAGTAAAGACTTGATCTTCAGGAGCCAATTCATCGACAAATTCAAGTACATAGGACAAGCCAGAACAGCCAGTCGTTTTTACTCCCAGTCTTATACCAAGTCCATGCCCCCTGTGGGCCAAATGTTTGACCACATGCTCTTCAGCAGCGTGTGTCATTGTTATTGCCATTATTCAGAGCCTTCTTTTTTCACTTCTAAATCTACTAATTTAATCCACTGAGTATCCACTGAATACACTTACTCGCCATCTTCACCGCGCTTATGCCGCACATCTTTAACCGCTGCTTTGATAGCATCTTCAGCCAAAACAGAACAGTGAATTTTAACTGGAGGTAAAGCTAACTCTTCAGCAATCTCAGTATTTTTGATCTCCGATGCCTGATCTAAGCTCTTACCTTTCACCCACTCAGTCAACAATGAGCTGGAAGCAATCGCCGAACCACAGCCGTAGGTCTTAAACTTTGCATCTTCAATAATACCGTTATCATCTACCTGTATCTGTAGACGCATAACATCACCACAGGCAGGAGCACCTACCATTCCAGTCCCCACATTGCTGGATTTGTCATCTAGTTTCCCAACATTGCGGGGATTGTCATAGTGATCAAGCACTTTGTCACTGTAAGCCATAATTCAAATCCTCTTTATCTATACCATTTAGCTCACACAATAAGGTTAACGCTATTGGGTTAGTGTGCGGCCCATTCGACTTGACTCAAGTCTACGCCGTCTTTGTACATATCCCACAACGGAGATAACGCTCGTAACTTTTCTACCGCATCGCGAATTTTAGCGATGGCAAAATCGATCTCTTCTTCCGTTGTAAACCGACCAATTGAAAAACGAATAGAACTGTGGGCCTGCTCATCATCCAAACCGAGAGCTCGTAACACATAGGAAGGTTCAAGGCTTGCTGAAGTACAAGCAGAGCCCGAAGAAACAGCCAGATCCTTCAATGCCATAATTAAAGATTCACCCTCAACATAGGCGAAACTAATATTGAGATTGCCCGCTACTCGTTGGGTTAATGATCCATTAACCTGAACCTCTTCCATATCCGACAAGCCATCCCACAACCGATTTCTCAATGCCAATATACGCTTGTTCTCTTCGATCATTTCATCCTGTGCAATACGGAAAGCTTCACCCATACCCACAATTTGATGTGTTGCCAACGTGCCAGAACGCATACCACGTTCATGGCCACCACCATGTATTTGCGCTTCGATACGTACTCTTGGTTTACGTCGTACGTAAAGGGCCCCTATACCTTTAGGGCCATAAATTTTGTGTGTTGAAAGTGACATCATATCCACCTTCATAGCAGTCATATCAATATTTATTTTCCCTGCACTTTGTGCTGCGTCTACATGAAAAAACACCTTGTGCTCCCTACAAATTTCACCGATAGCAGCAATGTCATTGATCGTACCGATTTCATTATTTACATGCATAAGAGAAACAACGGTTGTGTCCTCCCTAATAGCTGATGCCACAACATCCGGCTGAATAATG
>JALRDM010000169.1 GCA_023262195.1 Salibacteraceae bacterium
CCACTGCATAAAATCAGGATAGTGGATGTACTATTCAAGGTGTAAATTAGCCCAATTAATTTATTGAAGGCATGGATATGAACACACTTTTAGTTTCAAGAGAAGGACACATCGCAACGGTCACAATCAACCGTCCAGATAAGCTCAATGCTTTAAACAAACAAGTAATCGCAGAACTCGGTGCTTGTATGACGCAACTCGATAATGATGCCGAAATCCGTTGTGTAATTCTTACTGGGGCTGGTGATAAGGCTTTTGTTGCTGGTGCTGACATTTCTGAGTTTGCTTCTTTTAGCGTTGAAGAAGGTAAAAAGCTTGCTGCCGAAGGCCAGCAAAAGCTATTTGATTTGGTAGAGCAAATGAGCACTCCAGTTATCGCGGCTGTTAATGGATTTGCGCTTGGAGGTGGATTAGAATTGGCCGTGAGCTGTCACTTGCGTGTAGCTTCCGAAAATGCTAAAATGGGATTGCCAGAAGTGTCATTAGGGGTGATTCCTGGGTATGGAGGCACTCAAAGACTTCCAAGACTAATTGGAAAAGGTCGAGCGATGGAGCTAATTGCTACTGCACAAATGATGAATGCGAGTCGTGCTGAAGAAACCGGGTTGGTCAATTATGTTGTGCCTCAAGAAGGCCTTCTTGAAAAGTGTCAAGAGATTGCGAATAGAATTGTCCGAAACTCACCAACAGCAATCGGATTTGCAATAGAAGCGGTGAATGATGGTTTTGATTCTGATAAAAACGGATTCCATTCAGAAATTGAGCTTTTTGGTAAAGCATTTGGAACCTCAGACTTTAAGGAGGGTACCTCAGCCTTTTTAGAAAAGCGTAAACCATCCTTTAAGGGCGAATAGCACAGCAGCCCTCCTTCATTTCAAAGTATGAAGTCGTGAGCCGATGGAATGCAGGTAAACTGTTGATGAGATTTTCTTCGTTGCGCGTCCCAATTACCATGATAATCACGTGCAGACCTTCATCAATGTAGGCTACATGTTCATAATTGTCGTTTTCTCCGCCTCGATACGACATAATTCGAATGGGCTTATTTTGCAAAAACGTATGAAGAGTCTCGACTTCTTTTACCTCAACTCCTTGAGACATTTTTACAAACTTGTTTGCATCCATCTTCATCACCGCATCTAGGGTTTGGTTGCTATCCGATTTAAAAGAAAGGTTGACGTACAACACTACGGGTGCATTCGTCCATTTCGTGTCTACTGGATGGTATGCACTAATTAAACCCATTTCTTTAGCACTAGTGGAATCGCGCACCCAACCCAGAGGGGTAGGAATAGAAAACCTTATTTGTGGTTGAAAAACAACAAGCGACTCTGGGGCTTGAGCAAACAAACCGTGAGAAACGGCTACCAAAACCAAGATTAAAAACTGCCTTCTCATAAGTCGCTAATTTACACCAGTTGGAGCGATACGGTGGTGGGTTTAGAGATGACCATTGTACGGTTGAAATCTTTAACAGACGTGTGATAATTTGCCGCGAAGTCCGCGTTTATTTGTGATAATGGCATCGCCCCTCAAAAAGCTTGCTGGCCAAACCGCCATCTACGGGTTTAGTAGTATTCTCGGGAGGCTATTAAATTATGCGCTTACACCTCTATACACGAGCGCCCATGTTTTTACTACAGATCAATACGGCATTATAACAGAAATGTACTCTTATGTGGCCTTTCTCGTGGTGTTGCTCATGTATGGAATGGAGACTGCCTTCTTCAGGTTTTACTCCAATTCCGATCAAAAAACGGTGGTTTACAGCACCGCCATTTGGTCTTTGGCATTTAGCACATTTGCATTCATCGCGCTGACCAGCCTGTTTTCTGGGCCCATTTCAAGCACTCTAGGCTACCCAAACCACCAAGAATACATCATTTGGTTTGCGATTATTGTAGGGTTAGACGCATTAATTGCAATTCCACTTGCCAGGCTTAGAGCCGAAAACAAGCCTATTCGTTTTGCCTTAATTAACTTTTCTTTCATTGGAGTGAATATTGGGCTAAATCTGTTTTTCCTCTGGTATTGCTTGCCCGAATATCAAAGCGGAAACGCCAATTGGCTTATAGATACTTTTTACAACCCTGAAATTGGTGTTGGGTATGTTTTTATTTCAAACCTTATTGCCAGTATCGTGCGGTTTGCATTGGTGCTTCCTGATCTAGGAAAAATTCGTGTGGTGTTTGATACGGTGGTTTGGAAAAACATGATGCGGTATGGCACTCCTCTATTAATTGTTGGCCTTGCCGGCATTATCAATGAAACGCTTGACAAGCCACTACTAAAGTGGATTCTTATCCCTACCCTAGGGGAAGAAGAGGCAATGAGTCAAGTAGGTATTTATGGTGGCGTTTACAAGCTTTCTATAGCGATTACGCTCTTCGTACAGGCGTATAGATACGCGGCCGAGCCATTCTTTTTTGATCAAAAAGACAAATCAGAATCTAAGGCTACATACGCCAAAATGCTTCATTGGTTTACCGGATTTGTGCTCTTTGCTTTTCTGGTCATCACTTTATACATCGATGTCTTTAAACATTTCTTACAGAGTGAAGCCTATTGGGAAGCATTAGATATTGTGCCGGTTTTGATTCTAGCGAATGTGTGCCTAGGCATCTATTATAACCTTAGTGTATGGTATAAACTCACGGACAAAACTATCTATGGGTCATATATGGCTGTGTTGGGTGCCGTTATTACCATCTCGCTCAACTTAATTCTCATCCCAAAAATTGGCTTCCGAGGAGCCGCATACACCACGCTTATTTGTTATGCATCTATGGCTGTGGTCTCCTTTCTTGTCGGGCAAAGGCATTATCACGTACCCTATTCTGTTCCAAAAATTGCGACCTTTTTTGGCCTTGCTTTATTTCTTTTTACCATTGACCGATTGGTAACCATTAACTCAATCTGGCTAGCATACTCGCTCAAAGCCTTGCTTATTGCGATGTTTGTTTCTAGTGTTTACTTCGTAGAACGAAAATCCAGCTACACGCAATGAGCCTCGAAATTCAAATTGTAAACAAAAGCAACAATCCAACACCAAAATATGAGTCCGACCAAGCTGCTGGACTTGACCTGAGAGCAAACTTGCCTCAAGGACCCATTATTCTCGAGCCTGGACAGAGAAAACTGATAGCTACAGGTTTGCACATTGCGCTTCCTGATGGGTTTGAGGCGCAGGTAAGGCCAAGATCTGGATTAGCCTATAAACACGGCATCACCGTGCTCAACACTCCCGGAACCATTGATGCAGACTATCGTGGTGACATCGGTGTGATCTTGATAAATCATGGCCAAGAAGCGTTTGAGGTGAATTCTGGTGATAGAATAGCTCAGCTCGTAATTGCTCGACATGAGCGTGCCGTATTAACAGAGTCAGATGCGCTCAATGAGACAAAAAGGGGTGCGAAGGGTTTTGGGAGTACGGGTAAAAGCAACTGACCTTGATATTAATACAATTTCGCATTTAACTATTATTCAAATCCGCAGTAATTAAGACTTTCGCAACAAACCAATCGCAATGAATTTGATCATTCCAATGGCAGGTATGGGTAAGCGCCTGCGACCTCACACACTTATTACACCAAAGCCGCTTATTCCTGTAGGAGGAAAGCCTATAGTTCAAAGATTGGTTGAAGATATTGCCGCGTTATGTGATGAGCCAATAAACGAAATAGGGTTCATCATTGGTAATTTTGGCCAAGCCGTAGAGGAGCAACTCTTGGACATTGCCAAAAACCTAGGCGCGCAAGGAAAAATCTACTATCAACATGAGGCGCTTGGCACAGGCCATGCCATATACTGCGCTGAAGAGTCACTAAACGGACCAGTCATTGTAGCTTTTGCGGACACGCTGTTTCGCGCAGATTTTAAAATCACTGATGCTGAGGAGGGGGTGATTTGGGTAAAACAAATTGACGACCCCAGCCAGTTTGGTGTCGTTAAGCTTGATGATGATGGGGTAATCACTGACTTTGTAGAAAAACCTTCAACCTTCGTTTCTGACTTAGCCATTATTGGAATCTACTTTTTCAAAGATGGAGAACACCTTAAGCGCGAGCTTAAATCACTGCTCGACAACAAAGTGATTAAATCAGGCGAGTATCAACTTACTGATGCCTTAGAAAACATGAAAGCACAAGGGGTAAAATTTGTTCCTGGTCAGGTAGATCACTGGATGGACTGCGGTAACAAGGAAGCCACAGTTGATACAAACATGGCGGTACTCGACTTTGAAAAAGACAAGAATCTAATCGACTCAACCGCATCCATTAAAGACAGCACCATAATAGAGCCTGTGTTCATTGGCAAGGGCGCAAAAATTCATTCCTCAGTTATTGGGCCGCACGTATCTATTGGCGCTAATGCTACCATTCGAGACAGCCGAATATCAAACAGCATTGTGCGGCACGAAACAATTATTGCTAACGCTGTGTTGACTGGCTCGATGATTGGTAATAATGCTAACGTATCGCCTGACGCTTTGAATTTAAGTGTGGGTGATTATAGTTCAATTGAATAATAATTGGTGCTGAGAATTCTTGTTTATATAGGTCTTTGGTTGGCCCCTTTTCTCTGCTTTTCCCAAGCTAAGGTTGGGGCAGAGCTTAATGATGAAAAACAAGTCTCGTTTACCTCTAAATACATCAATGCTGATAAGGAGCGCATCCTCGGAAACTATGACAAAGCATACGCACTCTATAAAGAATGCCTTGAGCTAAACCCGAAAAATGATGGCGTTCATTATGCGCTTGCAAGGCTATTTCTAACGCAAAATAATGTCGATGCCGCCATCTATCATTTCAACGAAGCGAGTGAATTAGA
>JALRDM010000173.1 GCA_023262195.1 Salibacteraceae bacterium
AATATCAATGGAAAGGATTTCAAAGGCAGTTCCCGAATCGAGTCCTCTGGTCAAAACCACTTTTGAAATAGAGTCTGGATTTTCCAGAACTGATTTATGGCTTTCGGCTGAGCCAATGCTCGTAACTATACCTTCACCCACACGAGCCAAAATGGTGTCTTCGCCAGCACCACCAACCAACTGTTTAATGTTGGCCCGAACGGTAACACGTGCCTTGGCAATGAGCTGTATACCGTCTTTGGCAACCGCAGTAACTGGCGGTGTGTCAATCACTTTTGGATTTACAGACATTGTCACCGCCTCAAATACGTTTCGACCAGCAAGGTCAATGGCTGTTGCCATGTTAAAGTCTAAGGGAATATTAGCCTTGTCTGCTGAGATTAGCGCATTCACTACGTTTTGAATGTGTCCACCCGCAAGAAAATGTGCTTCGAGTAAGTCACTACTAATATCTATCCCAGCTTTTTTCGCGGAAATCATAGCGTTTACGATTATCGCTGGCGGAACCCGTCTCCAACGCATAAATATCAATTGCAGGAGCGCAACACGAGTGCCGGTTAAAACTGCCTGAAACCAAAGCCCTACTGGGATGAAATAGAATAAAAACCAGAGTCCCACAATCGAGACAATGACCACTACAACCAACAATCCAATTCCTGATAACATATACTTTGATTTAAACCGGTTTTACGGTGACTTTGTTTCCTTCAATGTTAGTGATTTCGATGGGAGTATTGGCATCGATAAAATCTCCAATCGAACTTGCTTCAAATTTTTGGTCGTTCACGCGAATGTTGCCAATTGGATTTAGTCTGGAAATGGTGTTGCCTTTGTCTCCAATTTTCAGCGTATCTGTTGGATAAATCAATCGAGCTTTTATTTCAGAGTTTACACTTACCCGTGACCACGTTTTTGCACGAAAGGCCAATAGCATCAAACCAATCGATATGACAACTGATGCGGCTAAAGTATAATAGCCAGATGTGGTGTCAATTTGATAGGCGATATAGATGCTGGCTACAAGAAGTATGAGCCCCGCAATGCCGGGAATGCCCACTCCTGGAACCAAGAAAATCTCAATTAGCATCAACGCGATGGCTACCAAAAGAAGGAGTATCGCAACGGTCAAGGTCATTTGGCTTTGTAATACTTCAATGCTTGCGGCATGAAATCGTTCAAATCCTTGATGCGTGTTTCGTCATGAGGGTGTGTGCTTAAAAACTCAGGTGGCTTTGTGCCACCATTGGCAGACATGCGCTTCCAAAAGTCTGGCGCTTCGCGCGGATCATAACCTGCTAAAGCCATAAATACGAGCCCAAGTTTATCAGACTCCGTTTCGTGCATGCGTGAGTATTTCAACATCCCAAGCTGACCTCCCAAACCATAGGCCTGCTGGAATATGCTTTGTGTCAACTGTGGTTTGTCTGAAAGCGCCACCCCTAGAGCGATTCCACCTCCTTGTAGTGCGAGGCCCTGACTCATGCGTTCATTGCCATGTCTGGCTATGGCATGGGCTATTTCATGTCCCATAACTACTGCTAATCCTGCTTCATCTTTAGTGATGGGTAAAATGCCGGTGTAAAAAACAACCTTGCCGCCAGGCATGCACCACGCATTAACTGTGTTGTCCTCAACAAGATTAAATTCCCAGTTGAAATCCTTTACACGCTTACCTTGGCCATGCCTTTTAAGATATGACTCAGCGGCAGCAGCAATCTTATTGCCTACACGCTTGACCATCTGTGCATCATCCGAATTAGCGATCGTTTTATTTTCATTTAAAAACGATTTATACTGAGTTAAACTCATAGACATCAGCTGGCTTTCGGGCAGCATATTTAGTTGTCTCCTACCAGTAATGGGAACTTTGCTACAACCAACCAAAAAGATGATCAATAGGGATGTAGCAATAAATCTCATTTCTCGATTTTGGCGCTAAGCTTCCTATCCAAAAGGCGTACGCACATTTTTTCCAGTTTTTCAATTGAGCCACGCTTCACGTCACATTTACCTTTGGTATGGACAATGTAGGCACACTGCTCTGCTTGTGTAACATCATGATCACATATTTCAACCAATGATTCAATTACATGATCGAAGGTGTTCACATCATCATTAAAAAGCATCAAGACAAAAGCGGTGTCATTTGCGCTTTCAACTTGAATTTCTTCTTGTGTTTCAAAATTTGAATTCATCTTCACCTTGTTGAATACTGCAAATGTATTTTACAGACTTATTTTTCAATGACTTTTGCCTGATTTAATCCCTGACCAATAAAGTCATTAACCAACGCGGAGGCAGATTCTTGGTCGTTATAAGACCCATAATAATACGTGTTGGATCCATCACCGTTTACTACTTTATCTACTCCGTCACTGCTCAAACTTAGAATCACTCGAGCTTGGGACACGGGTACTTGTCCGGCAAACGTGCCCAACAGTATTCGATACTTTCCATCGCTAGTTTCAATTGGATTTTCGGCTGTGTTGCTGCTCTGACCTAATTGATTTTGAGCTTCCTCAACGGTAAGTCTTTTTCCATTGCTGTATGCAGTCACAAATGCATCTACTACACCAATAGCGCGAATCTCTTCTTTAACTCTATCAGCCTTGGCAAAATCTTGGAACACTCCATTGCTGTAGCGGTAATTGCCATTGGGAAGGTTTTCTTGATTCAATGGAGTGATTCCAAATATATCATCTGAAGTCACGGGTTTACTGTAAACCCCGACTTGTACCGTATAGAAAACACCGCTAAAGTTGTCTATGGACTGTACTTCAAGCGGACCACGCTTCACCAAGTTTGATACTGGGGGGGCATTATTTATAGAGGTTGTTGCCGCTGGGGTTGAAGGCCGATCATTCCTTCCTTCTAGTCTAGTGTAGGCAACAGGCTCGCCAGAGGCAATAGCACTTCGTGCTGCCTCAACGCTGATGCGGTTACCATCTTTATAGGCCACTACAAACGCATCCCGATAGCCGATGCCACGAATTTCATCCTTGGCAAAATCTGCCTCGGTAAATTTGCTGAACGCACCTGCAGTATACCTGGTGAAACCAGCGCCTGTACTTTCACCAGTAATGGGCTTGATACCCTTAAATGCATCCTGCTTAATTTCATTTCGGAACGCGCCAATTTGAACTTTAAACAAAATGCCATTGGGGAGTTCAGAATCAATTGGAATGGGCGATGATTCGCTATAGTAAGCGTTGGTTGGTATATCATCCAACTCAAAAATGGTGTTGGTCAGAATATCTTCCTGCACTTCTACAGGGCGATCGTTTTCTTCGGGTGGTGTCAAGGCAAAGTCTTCGACCTCTTTTTCACCAGAAAGTTCATTTACAGTAATATCATCACCATCGATAGGCGTTGAGTCAATAGAGGTGCCATCCGTGGCAACGGCTGTTTCAATATCTTGAATATCTGTGGAAGTGGTGTCTTCAACATCACTCTTATAATAGGCGAGTATGGGAGTGTAAACTTGTTCAGGATTTTTAAGCAAAGCAATATTTGCCTTGTTTTCAATAAATGCGGCTTGACGTTTAAGCTTGGCAACTGCCGCACTGGTGCTGTCTGCTTTTTCGTATAAAACAAACGCTTCTTGTGTGCGCTTTATCGAGCTTGAAGCACTGTTCTCAGAATTGTTGGTTGCTTCACCGAGTGAGCCCTCCAAAACAGCTTGGGCCTGTTCCGTATAGCTTCGTTCAAGTTGGGCAAGGCTCGCAGCTAAGGTCTGCAAAGAGTCAACTTGTCTTATTTGTTTATTGTATTCTGCAAACTGTTCTGTTTGCGCCACATCTGCTTGCTCTGTAGGGTTTAATTTGCTGGTGACCACGGGCAATGCTGTAGCCTCGCCACCGGGTATGATGAAGTTTTGTGCAATAGCTTTAGTCTCTATTGCCATCATTTCATCGGCCAATTTAAACGCTAAATCTGCTTCAAGTTTTTTCATTGCCAGCATATGCTCGGCCTCTCTTACTGCTTTTTGAGCAGCGGGTATGTCTTTTTTCTTCTTTATGAGGGCTGCTTCCTTACGCTTTTCTTCGACCACTAATTCAAGTTTTTCAGCTTCTTTGGTAATGACCTGTGCTTCTAAAATTTGCTTCTCGGATGCCAATTGCTCTTCGGCACTTTTTTGCAATAAAACTTGCTCTACAATTAAAATTTTTGGTTCTGAAGCTTCATAGAATTTTGATTCTAATTCAAGAAGCTCAAGCTGGTTTTGAGCTTGTTCCAGTTCCAATTCGATGGCAGGCTTTTCCTTCTTCTTGGCATTGACTAGTTTGGTTTCCAATTCAGCAACCTTTGTTTCTTGCTCCGTTATTGCAGCATAGCTGTTTTGAGCTTTTTGGTCGTATTCGGCTGGTTTTTCGCTGCCTACTGATTCATAGCCTTCAAAGCGCTCTGCACCTTTTATTACAACTGTTTCTGGCGCCTCAGGCAAATTCAAGCTAGCTCCTGATTTTGCTGAGTTTTGGGCGAGCGATGCTTGCACGTAAGCTTTTTCAGCATTGATTTTAACTAGTTTTTCGTTGAGGTCAGCTATCTGATTGGCGTCCTGAGTATTACTTAATCTACTTTCTGTTTTATACTCTTCGTTCTTGAGTCCAATGAGCCAGTTTTGATACAGCAACTCCTGCTTTAAACTTCGCTCTGTAGTGTCCTCAATACTCTCTAAGTCTTTCTCAATTTCTAGGAATGAGGTGCTATTGTAGCTTTCTACTAGTGTATTAAGCTGAGTTTGAAGTTCAGCCGATGATTTTGCATACTCTTCTTTCAATTGGTTGTTGTTTACTTCCAATTGAAGTTGAGCAGCTCGCGTTTCACGTTTTTGCTTTTGAGTGTTGATTTCCGCAGCTAGATCTTCAAGTTCGTAGCGCTCAGCATTCGTTTTTGCATTGGAAATTTTGTCTCCGAGTACTATTAGTTCTTGTAGCAATGCATTTGCCCAGGCTTTGTTAATCGCTATTTCATTGGCTAACTGATCAGGTGAATCGCTTGATTTTAATTCAGCGACTTGAGTCTTGTAATTGGTATTTATTGATTCAAAGCTCTCTGGAGTTCCTGGAGTTGTGGGTTTGCTTCCATTTTCAGATGGCCCATCATTTGTTTCTATGCCCTCATTAATGGCTAAGTTGCTTTCATTGGCTAAGGATTCATCGCTTGCTTCACCTGAGGTTCCGTTTTCAATTTGATCCACTGATGCTAGGCCAGAATCCTCTGATTCGGATAAGTTTTCTGCATTGCTTAATTCATCGGTAACTTGAGATTCTGTGTCTAAAGAAGTTGATTCTGCTATGCTTGACTCGGAGGCTAGAGTTGCGCTTTCGGCCTGCGCATCGGATAGCGTTGCTATATTGGAATAAGCTTCAAGGGCAAGATCGCTTTTCTCATTTTTCTTCTGTTCTAAGGTTTGAATCTCATTACCAATCTGAAGCTTTTCGTCCACGTTTGTAGTGGACTCTTGAGCGGCTGTGAGGCTATCTATTCGATATTGTACGTTGTCAACCCACTGATCGTAGATTTCGGCCTTCTTACTTTCCTCTATGATTGGATCATTTTCTTCTATCTCATCCAAAGCCTGTTGGAGCTGAAGGTCATAGTTTCCTCCTATTATTTCTGGCTCTGACTCAACGGCTTCAATGACTCTGATATCATCGTTGAGGTCGTCTATATCCGAACTCGTTGCCAAGTCTTCACCATTTGTAGCCTGAGTGTCATTTTGCAAATTTTCAGGCTCATTATCTGAAGATTCGCTATCGTCATTCGCGGGTAAGTCAGCAATTTCACCTTGTGATGAGGAACTCACATTTTCATTGGAATTTGTTCCATCCGCGGTTTGTTTTTCACTAGGGCCATCTTTTCTGGCTTTGGCTAGCGCTGCATCGGATGCTTCCTGGGCAAGTTCAGGTGAAATGAATGCGACAAGCGCTGGATCATTCGAGGTCTTGGTCTCAAGCTCACCTTGCAATGTGTTAATCGCTGATGCACTTAGAGGATTGGATGTGTTGCCAGAGCTAATATTTGATGCGGCAATTGCTGTTCCTTCAATCAGTCCAGTGACTAATGCACCATAGGAGCTAGCGTTATTTTTTGCCCGCTCAGCCACCGATAATTCCTTTTCTGCGCGGGTTAGTGCTGCCTCTTTTTCGGGTCGAGCCGCAGCTGCGTTTTGCTTTTGAGTTTTTAGTTCTTCAATGATGGCCTCGTCCTTAGTGTTTTCGATCTCCGAGTCATAGTATGAGATTTCTTCATCTATCCCAGCTATGTCGCTGCTAATCTCATCACGTTCTTGGAGCTTATCTTCATAAATGGCATCTATTGGTTCGGATCGGGTCTCAAAGCTTGAGGCAAGTTTGTTTTCAAAACCCTCAACTGATTGGAAATTTTCGCCCTTGGCCTTCGATTGATTTAGCATGGCAATGCTAGCATCTCCCGTGCCTGCCTTGGCCTCCTCTATTGCGCTTAGGATAGATGCGGCAACATTCTGTCTAAGGTCTGCTTCATTCTTGTACTCAACGGCTATTTCAGCAGCTAGTGAAGCTTCAGCTAATTCCGTAGTATCCGTTGAGCTCGATTTTTGGCTTGCTGTATTGTATAGTAGTGCTGCCTTTTCGTTAAGTAGATCAGCTTCTCTTGCCAGCTGTTCTTGAAGTTTTTCTGCCTCTTTAATCAATTCCTCTGTAGTGGAAGCATCTTCTGTTTGAGTCTCTGAGGCAATGGATTCATCTAAAATTTCGGTAGTTCGAAGATCGTCCTCCGAACTGTTTACAGCTAGACTCGCTTGTTTTCTTAAGATGTCAGCGGTAAGCAACGATTCCTCCAAAGGCTCATCAAAGTGGTTGATAAT